>NZ_JBEBVH010000012.1:0-29898 GCF_040392825.1 Pseudopedobacter sp. | reverse complement strand
GGTGGTTCTGCTTTATCGGCTTTTACCTTCTTTCCGTTCATCGGTCGTTTTCGTTAGTCCTGGTTAGAGATAGATTGGCTGGCTTTGCGTGGTGCCTTGAATCGGATGGCGGTTGGCCGTTTTGCAGGACTTAGTGTATTTTTGTTTCAAAAAAACCATTTTTGCACCCCGCTCTATTGGCTGTAAACGCGGTTTTTTATTTTTAATTTCCGTTGCTTAGCTATAGCATAGCTCCAATATAGCTATAGTGTCGCTATACCTAAGAGGACTTAGTGTATTTTTCTATACATAATGAATTATGAAAAGTTCATAGGGACAGCGCCTCCTTAATAAAAAAAGCTTAGCCTTAATGGTATGTCGTAGACGATGAGATATTTTGCTGGAATATAGAGATATGGCCATCCACCAGCTTTCAATGTGAATGAGTTCGAAATGCTATGAGCCCTGAAGATAATAACAATGATAGAAGTTCCTGTTCCAATGTCTGGATTAATAAAACAGCAAAACTATTATTTTATCAATAGCCCCAACTTTTTTGCTTGATCCAATTATGACGGGAAGCTTTCGAGCCCAGCTACAGATGACTAGAACATTTTTAGCGACTCTTTGTCTTCATCGTCTGTTTATTTAATACTTATTTTTAAAACATTCCGCAACTTTCCTACGTTTTAATTACTCACCAATAGTAATTGTTATGAGAGCATACTTTTCAATTTACGTCTTATTGGTTTTGGCGGTGTTTAGCCAGGGCTGTGTGAGTAAAAAGCAATATACGGATTTGCAAACGAAATATAACGACCTTGAAACAAGGGCTAGAGAGTTAAATCAGAAATTTCAAGACAGCCAGCAGGGATTGTCAGGATCTAGTAGTCGAGTGAAGAGCTTAGAAGAGCAAATTGCTTCTGAAAAAGCAAATGTTGCAGCTTTACAAAAAGCTTTAAATAAATGTCTCAATTCAAGTAGTCAGGGCAATGTGAATATTTCGAAACTTGTAGACGAAATAAATGCATCAAATAAATACATTCAGCATTTAGTTAATACTAAAAATAAAAGTGATTCATTGAATATTGTCCTTACTAATAATCTTACTCGTTCTTTGAGCCGTGAAGAATTGAGAGATGTAGATGTACAGGTGCTGAAAGGCGTAGTCTACATTTCTTTAGCGGATAATATGTTGTATAAGTCTGGTAGCTACGAAATATCGGAGAAAGCTGACCAAACTTTAAGCAAAATAGCCAAGATTATTAAAGATTATAAATCTTATGGTGTATTAATAGAAGGTAACACAGACAATGTGCCTATTTCGCAAACGAACATTAGAAATAATTGGGACTTAAGTGTACTAAGGGCTTCTTCTGTTGTACAATCTTTGCAAACCCGGTATGGTGTAGATCCTAAACGCTTAACTGCGGGCGGTAGGGGAGAATATAATCCAATAGCGAGTAATACTACAGAAAGCGGAAAAAGTAAGAATAGAAGGACTCAGATTATCATTACACCAGAACTCGACCAGTTTATGGAATTGATAGATCAGGCCCCTGACAATACAGAAGGGACAAAATAATTTGATAAGGAAGGCCGTCTAATGACGGTCTTCGTCTTTTAAAATGAAATAGAATTTGAAATGAATGTGGAAGCTGCTAACAATACGTATTGCAGCGCCATGGTACCGTCCAGATAGAAAAAATAATAATATTCGTTCTTTTTCCAGTTTGATTTAAAAATGAGCCATCCGGCCAATACAATAGTGATAGTTAGAGCTATGAAATTAATATCTATTCCTTTGTTGAAGACAAAAAGAAGAACCAGATAAAGCAACAATAATATTTGACAGAAAATATAAGCCCCTTTTTCTCCCAACACAGTCGGAATTGTTTTTAGCTCATTTATTTTATCCTGAAAAAGATCCCTGATATCAAATGGAACTGTAATAGCTGCAATGAAAAGGAATCTTTTTGCTGTCAAAATAAAGATATCCTGAAAGTTGATATGATATAGATGTTCTTCATTGATTTCTAAAATGGGAAATGTAACACAACTTACAGCCCAAACCAATGCAATAAGAAAAAGCTTTAATCCAGGAATGTTTCTTAATCCAAATTTCTTGTCATTAACACTGAATAAAGGAAGCGAATATCCGATGGATACCAGCCCGAGAAAAACTAAAAGTAATTTAGTGGATAAGCTTAACAAAAAGAAAATTGGAATTAATGAGATTGCTGATACGATAGTTGCTGATACACAGAATCTGTAATGCCAGTAAACCCATCGTATTCTTCTAAAAGGAGAACGTTTATGAATAGCAGGTTTTTGTATTAATATACTAAAGTTGTAAATGCAGAGCGTAGAAAAGAACAGAAATGATAAAACAATAATATTAGGTTGTATTCCCAATAAATGGTAAGTGACTAAAGCTTGAGCTACAGCACATATAGCAATGAAAATATTGCTGAATATGAGGAAGTCCAGACTTTTATGCAGGTAATATTTCATTAAAAATTAAAGATTTAGGCTTTCTTTAATTCAAATATCGTTATTTCGGGTAATATTCCAACTCTTCCTGGATAACCTAAAAATCCGTATCCTACATTTACATATAGCTGTTGATGTTCATGTTGGTATAATCCGTCCCATTCTTCGTAAATATATTGAACCGGGCTCCATTTAAAATGATCTGTTTCTATGCCAAATTGTGAACCATGGGTATGTCCGGAAAACATCACGTCTATTTGTGGATATTCTTTAAGGACCTGAAGCTTCCAGTGCGAAGGGTCGTGAGATAAAAGCAATTTTACAGGGAGATCATCGGTATTTTTAATAGCATCTTGCATCCGTCCAAATTTAGGGAAGCGGCCACCACCCCAGTTTTCGATTCCTAAAATCCCTATTTCTTCGTTGTTTATCTTTATCCGCTTATTCTCGTTGTTGAGTAACTGCCATCCCATATTTTTATGAGTTAGCTTTAAGTCATTTAGATTCTTCTTTTGGGAAGCTTCGTCCTTCCACTTTTCATACATTCCGTAATCATGATTGCCTAAAACGGAAAATACGCCTAAAGGAGCTTTAACTTTTGAAAATATATCCTGATAATCCCGCATTTCTGAGGCTTTCCCATTTATGAGGTCACCTGTAAAGAATGCAATATCCGGTTTTTCATTCAACAACATTTCTACACCGCCCAGAACGGCCCTTTTATTGTAGAAACTACCGGAATGGATGTCGGATATTTGTGCAATCTTAATTCCATCGAACGAAGCGGGCAGATTTGGAAGAATTAAGGTTTGTTTTCTTACCCGATAGTCATGAGCACCGTAAGCAATTCCCCAGGTTAAGGTACTAAAAGGAATGGCCGCAATAGCAATTCCTGATTTTACCAAAAACTCTGAACGCGAAATAGAATTTTCTTGACCAACAGGCTCTATACTTGTATTCTGAATCTCCTTCTTTCTAAAAACTTTAGTGATTAATCTTCTTAAATCATCTATTAGTAGCATGGGAACAAAGCATAACTTGCTGACGAAGGTTATGAAAAAGGACACTAATATTACAGCTCTTAACCAAAGAAAAATATTAAAAAAGATACTTATGAATACACCCAGAATTAAGGCAATGCTGTAAGTCCACCAAATATATTTAAACTTCTTCTTTTTAAGCTCTGTCCATTTCGGATAGATGTCCAAAATCGCTTTGTATATATATAGATCGAAAACTAAAAGAAGTATCGACAGTAATGTCAAAGAAAATATCTTACCCATTTCAAAATCAAAAAATACACAGTATTAACGTGTAAAGTTAATATTTGAATATTTTATTAGTAACTCTAAACGGTTAATTTGTTGTCATTTTAGTGACGAGCTACAAAATATTAGGTAGTTGTAAATATTCTGATTAGTGTATTTAAGTCTATTGGTTTGATAATATATTCTTCTATTTCCCTTAGTTTGTTTGCTTTTTCGATATCTTCCGGATCTATAGAAGAACTCACCATATAAGTTTTGGTGTCTTTCCTAAGAGATTCGTCAATCTCACTAAATTTCTCCATAAATTCCCAGCCATTCATGACGGGCATATTAATATCTAATAAAATAATTTCGGGAAAAGGTTTTTTTTGAGCTTCCAGTTCTTTTAAACGTTGTAAGGCGTCAAAGCCATTGCTGAATGTATGAATCTCTTTGCAAAGCTTCTTTATCTGAACAAGCTTCTTTATTCCAAAAATATAAATGTCATCGTCATCTATTATAAATGCATTCTCAATTATAGTTCTCATGAAAAGGGATATAGCAAAAAAAATTTTTGAAATTTTCGACCAATAAATATAATGAAGTTTTTAGGTTATTCAGAAAAAGATCAAGTTTTAAATAACTTTTCTTTTTCGAATCATTTTTGAAAAATAAGCCGGGAAGAATCTTTTCAAAATAACTCCCCACTTTTCTTTTCCTGCAATAATCACTTCTTCTTTTTTCTTTTCTATAGCTTTTAAAATTTGTAAAGCACATTCTTTAGGAGATATACCATTTAGCTGGAAATCGTCTGATCGTTCATATTTCTCCCCGTTAGCGGTCAACGAGTTCTTGGTGATATCTGTATTAACAAAACCGGGGCAAATAATAGAAATGTCTATTCCCTTATCATAAACCTCACATCGTAAAGAGTCGAAATAACCATGCAATGCATGTTTAGAAGCCGCATAAGACGTTCGGTATTGAGTGCCGAATTTTCCCATGAGCGAGCTAATGATTACTACATGCCCACTTCCATTTTCAATCATTCTGGGAATAATGTTTTTACTTAAAATTACTGTACCCCAATAATTAGTATCTAAAATCTGTTGTTCCACTTCTAAGGAGGTTTCTAAACCTAAAGAACGTTGGCTAATACCCCCACAATGAATTAAAATATCTATATACCCGTAAATTCGCCAGGCTTCCTCACTTTTCAAAGCCAGTGTTTGTTTATCAGTAAGGTCAAGAGATAGAATGTGTGTATTAATTGGGTCTGTTTTAAGAGCCTGTTTAAGTTGATATAGTTTTTCTCTTTTTCTTGAAGAAAGAATGAGCTTAGCTCCCTGGCTTTTTAGTGCAATAGCCAATTCTTTCCCAATACCAGATGATGCTCCGGTAATCCAAACAACTTTATTCTTGAAATTCATCTTCTATAAATAATTCCGAGGCAATATAATCTGCATATAATTTGCCCGATACGGTTAAAGTTACGTGATTATCTTTTTGTACCACCCAATTCTTTTCGAAAAACTTTGACAAGTTTTTGATTATCCCGGGTTTGTATTTTGTAAATTCTGCTTCTATTTTTTTGATATCCAAGCCCCACATGGTTCTTAGAGAAGTCATGATATATTCGTTAACCCGGTCTTTGGAACTCAGTATTTCCTGTTCTGCGGGAATCACTCCATTTGTTAAAGATTGAATATATTTTGCATTGTTAGCGATATTCCATTGACGGTTTTTGCCATCAAAAGAATGTGCAGAAGGGCCGATTCCTAAATATTTCACTCCTCTCCAGTAGTTGGTGTTGTGGATAGAGTAGCGTTTGTTTCGGGCAAAATTGGAAATTTCGTAATGTTCGAAGCCATTTTCCTGTAAACGTGATGATAAATACAGAAACTGTTCCGAACTTTCTGTATCGTCTATATTTTTCTCGATACCCCTTTTTATAAGAGAAGCCAAAGCAGTTTTCGGTTCAACCGTCATAGAATAACATGAAACATGAGGAATGCCCATGTCAATGACACGATTGATATTATAGGACCATTTGTCTTCATTTAACAAGGGATAACCATAAATTAAATCGACTGTTAAATTTTCGAAGCCTGCATCTTGCGATGCTTTTATTGCAGATTCAGCATCTTTTGCATGGTGTGCTCTATTCATCCATAGCAAATCTTCATTAAAGAAAGATTGAACCCCAATGCTAAATCTGTTTACAAGTGTCTGCTTTAACGAAGCTATTTTTTGGGAAGATAAATCATCCGGATTTGTTTCCAGCGTTACCTCTATCAAATTGTCTGCATTATACAGATGCTGAATTTGTTCTGTTATACGATTGATTTCATCACTGTTTAGTAACGACGGAGTACCTCCGCCGAAATAAACCGTTTCAATCTTTTCTCCCTCCAGAAAGTTTCGTTGTATTGCAATTTCCTTTTCAATAGCTTTTAGCATGTCATCTTTATATTTTAAAGATGTACTGAAATGGAAATCGCAATAGTGGCAAGCTTGCTTGCAAAAGGGAATGTGGATATAAATTCCGGCCATGGATACAAAGTTAATATAAATAGAATTGGAGATTACTATAGTTCTGATTTTGAATTCTAACGCCTATTTTTACCCTATGTTTAAACAATTCTTAATATATCTGTTACTTTTTAGTACTGTATGCGTACATGCGCAAAATTGGGACAGGAAAGTTGAAGTAACAGGGCTTCCAAAAGAATTGCTTAAAAATAACTCATTTGTTTTTGAAGACTCACTAAAGGCTGAATTGGGCGTTGCCAACTGGTTAGAGAAATTACATTATGACGGATACTTCTATGCCGATACGTTAAGTAAACAATGGAACAATAATATGCTGAAAGTTGACTTTTATTTAGGGGAAAGATTCAAATTGCTTTATCTGAAAAACGGTAATATTTTACCACAAGTACTTTATGATATTAGTTTTAAAGAGAAGAATTATATAAATCAAAACCTGGATTTACAAGCGTTGAAAACTCTAAGAGAAAATCTTTTGGTTTGGTATGAAAATCATGGATTTCCATTTGCAAAAGTTTGGTTAGATAGTTTTACGTTTGAAAATCGGGCGTTGTCAGCAAAAGTATTCAGTATACCCGGAGATAAGATTTCTATAGATTCAATCCGCGTTATTGGTTCTCTAAAGATATCCGATTCGTTTTTATCCACACACATGGGTTTAAAACCTGGCGCAGTATATCAGGAAAATAAAATCAGAGATATGGATAAGCGTTTGCGAGAGCTGCCTTTTTTGAAACTGAGAAAGCGATCTGAAGTAGAATTTGTAGCTGATAAATCCAGACTGAATATTTTTGTAGATAAGCAGGATGCCAACCAATTCGATGGGCTAATAGGTTTTCTTCCTAATCAGAAAACCGGAAAGTTGCAGATTACAGGAGATTTTAGATTGAAACTTCAGAATTCTTTAAAGCAAGGCGAGACACTGAGTTTCAATTACAGGGGGCTTCCGCAACAAGCACAGGAATTAGATTTTGGATTTAAATATCCATATCTTTTTAAATCGCGTTTAGGTTTAAAAGCAGATGTGTTATTTTACAAACAAGACACTAATTTTTTGAACCTGAATACCAAACTGGCTTTTGTTTATAGCTACAGTAATAATAAATCTTTAGGATTTTATGTTGAAAATTATACGGGAAATACGATTTCTTACAGCAAAACTGCTACTTCAGATAATAGAATAGCCGATATTAATACTTTGTTTTATGGTATAGATTTCGATTTAAGATCTCTGGATAATCTGTTTATGCCAAAAAAGGGATATAATCTGATATTTTCTGCCGGTGCAGGTGCCAGAAAGATTAAAAGTGAACAAGCCGAAAAAAAACAGACTAGCCAATTTAAGTTAAAAGCCGATCTTAATTACTATTTGAAGTTATCAAAAACATCAGTTATTTATTTTCATAATTTGTCATCCATACTTACTGGAAAAGATCTTTTTGAGAATGAAGCTTTTAGAATAGGAGGCCTGAAAACATTGAGAGGGTTTGATGAACAGCAGTTTTTTGCCAGTTCTTTTTCTGTGCAAACTCTGGAATACCGACTATTTGTAGAAGAAAACTCATTCCTGAATGTTTTTTACGATCAGGCGGTTATGCAACAAATTTATCAGGGGCGGACAGAACTGACTCATCCATTTAGTTTTGGCGTAGGCTTTACCTTCCTGACTAAATTAGGTAGTTTATCTTTGAACTATGCTTTAGGAAAACAAAAAAATATTCCTTTAGATTTGCAGAAAGGCAAAATACACTTTGGTATAGTTAGTTATTTTTAAAATATGAACTTCAGGACACTTTTGTTTTTCTTGTGTTTTCTTTTGACTTTCCTCTCGGGAACTTATGCTCAAAATGATTCGTTAGGTGCTTCCCCAGATACTGTTCATGTGCAAGCCAGAAGAAACTATGCTTATGTGAAGGCAGATTCTGCACAGCTTGCTCAGGCTAAATATATCAGAGATTCACTAACCAGGATGTTTGTTTCTCCTAATGCGAAAAGAGAAAACCTGTTTGTAAAAGAAATGCTGGAAAAATATATTGTTCGTGATCATACATTTTTGACTTTAGGACCCAAGCATGTTAAAAAAGAGGAATACAAAGCAGGAAAAGAAATAGTAAAATACCCAACCTGGGAAATTCTCGTATTAATCTTTCTGATTGTTTGTTTCGCTATTTTACGGCTTGTGTTTGGAAAAAAAATGTCTGTTATATTTCAAGCATTTTATGATGATAGAGTTTTTTCCCAAATCAATAAAGAAGAAAATATTCTTAGTTCGTGGTATTTTCTGTTTTCTTATGTGCTTTATTCCTTTTTCATTGGGCTTTTTGCATACATCGCTTTAGACAGATATGGATTAGAATTGCAAATTAAAGGCTTTAATCTTTTTATTGCAGCCTCTTTAATATTTGGATTCGGATTAGCACTAAAAATTCTTGGGCTTAGATTTCTTGGGCATTTTTTCAATGTACAAAAAGTGACTAAAGAATATGTGAATAGTATTTATCTCTCTTTTTTTAATGCCTCATTACTCTTTATTCCGCTAGTTATTTGTTTTACATTAAGTGTGAATAGCAACATCTGGTTTCTATGGGGGGGAATTGCTTTTTTGTGTTTAAGTTTCGGGCTGCAGCTGCTTAGAGTAGGGGTAAATATATTGTCTCGATATAAACTTTCGAAATTTTATTTATTTCTGTACCTTTGCACCTTTGAATTATGTCCTATCATAATACTAATAAAAGCTCTTAATATATAAAAAATATATTTATGCAATCTCAGTTGGAAGATAGAAAGACTAAAGTTAAAAGCATTTTGGTTACCTTACCAGAACCAGAAAGCAAAAAATCACCTTATTACGATTTAGCCGCATCGTTGAATCTCAAAATTGATTTCAGATCTTTTATTCATGTAGAAGGTGTGCCAGCTAAAGATGTTAGGAAAGATAAAATTAACTTGCCCGATTTTACAGCCGTAATTTTAACAAGTAAAAATGCAGCAGATCATTTCTTTAGAGTTTGTGAAGAGATGAGATATGAAGTCCCTGCCGAGATGAAATATTTCTGCATATCTGAATCTATAGCGCTTTATCTTCAGAAATATATACAATACCGTAAAAGAAAGATATTCTTCGGTAAACAGACTGCAAAAGATTTGGCAGATGTATTGAAAAAACATAGTGGTGAGAAATTCCTTTATCCATGTTCGGATGTTGCAGCAGAGGCAACGGAAGTTTTTTTGAGAAACCAGGGAATCGATTTTACACCGGCTGTACTTTTTAAAACAGTAGTATCAGATTTATCAGATTTGGCCGATGTGTTTTATGATATTATTGTGTTTTTTAGTCCGTCCAGTGTCCAGTCTTTGTTTACAAACTTTCCGGACTTTAAACAAAATAAAACAAGGATAGCTGCTTTCGGGAACACCACAAGGCAAGCTATTTTAGATGCAGGCTTAATTTTAGATATTCCAGCACCAACGCCAGAAGCACCTTCAATGACCATGGCTATAGAGCAATACATTAAGTCAATAAAGTAATAATATAAAAATACTCTGGGAACCGTAGCTTTTTTTATTTGGCTGCGGTTTTTTTTTGAAACAAAAAAAAACATATATCGTAATACGGTTTATAGCAACATTTAAAAAATACCCTATATTTGGTATTGATAAAATGAATTTGCGGCTGTATTTTAGATATTTTAAATAAATTGGTTGATACAATGAGTATGCATTTAGTTTTGCTTAGGGAGCAAAATTGCAACTTTATGCAAATTTATTGTCCTAAATTATTTATAGTTAATGTCTAATAACTAATTTAGCGCTTCAAAGACAGAAAATTGTAACAGAAGAAAATGAAGATTATATACTCATCAGTACTATTAATATCATTGGGATTGTTGGTAGGATGTGGGGGAGGCACAACGGGAGGAAGAGGAGAATTAACGGGAGTTAAATCTCAAAAGGCAGTTAGGCAGGAAGTACCATATGGAATGGTTTATATTCCTGCAGGAACTTTTGTAATGGGGCAAGTAGACCAGGATGTTACGATATCTCAATTTCCACAAAATAAACAAGTTACTATTTCCGCTTTTTATATGGATGAAACAGAGATTACCAATAGCGAATACAAGCAATTCGTACATTGGGTAAGAGACTCTATTGCCATAAAAAGATTAGGTACCGGTTCGGAAAAATATATGCTTAAGCCTAAAGGGAAAGATGCAACGGCCAGTGCTACTTTCATTGATTGGAAAAAAGTACAATCGGGAAAGGGTATTTGGGGAGATAAAACAATTGTCGAAGAGCTTAATAAAAATATGTATTACCAGGATAACGAAAGTTTTTTTGGAAAAAAAGAGCTGAATGTAGAGCAGTTGAAATACGATTATGAGTGGATAGATTATAGAAAGGCTGCCGATATGAGGGGTGCCCGTGATCCTAACAGGAACAAAAACGGTTTAGGAATCACAAGAGATCAATTCATTGTAAAAGAAGAAGTTTATATCTATCCGGACACGCTGGTTTGGATTTCTGATTTTACTTATGCTCAGAATGATCCTATGACCAAAGGCTATTTTTCTCATCCTTCTTTTGCTAATTATCCAGTTGTTGGTGTGAGTTGGAAACAAGCAAAAGCTTTCACTGTGTGGAGATCTAAATTAAATGAAGCCTATAAAACCTCAAGAAACTTGCCAGCAAGATTAGATTATGATTTGCCTACAGAGGCGCAATTTGAATATGCTGCAAGAGGAGGAAGAGTTGGGACTACCTATCCTTGGGGAGGTCCTTACATCAGAAATGCAAAAGGTTGTCTTTTAGCTAACTTCAAACCAGGAAGGGGAAATTATATTGATGACGGCGGAGCTTTTACAGTATACGCAAAATCGTATTTTCCAAATGACTACGGACTTTATAATATGGCAGGTAACGTTGCTGAATGGACCAGTTCGATTTATAATCCAACGGCAACAGCCTATGTAAATACATTAAATCCATCTTATGACAGAGCAGTAAAAGATGGTGATCCTGATTATGACAAAAGAAGGGTCGTAAAAGGAGGGTCATGGAAAGATATTGGTTATTTTTTACAAAACTCAGCTAAATCTTACGAATATCCGGATTCTACCCGTTCCTCAATTGGTTTTAGATGTGTTACTCCATTCGTTGGAAGAGACATTAAGGATAAACCAAGTCGTATGAAACCTTAACTAAACAAATTATAGAATAACTAAAATCTTAGCATAAAATTATGGCTGGAAAGAAAAAATTCAAAGTGACTATGGACGCTATTGTGTCCTGGGGTGCAACTGTTGTTATCATTGGAGCATTATTTAAAATTATGCACTGGCCTGGTGGAGGTATAGTAATATCTGCCGGACTTTTGGTAGAGGCGTTGCTGTTCTTCTTAATGGGTTTTCAACCCCCACACAAAGATCCGAAATGGGAAAAAGTATATCCGCAATTGTCAGACGACTTTGCCGGAGATTTACCGGATATGGGTAAAGCTGTAAAACTAAATGAGTTAGAGATAAAAGGTAATGTTGGTAGCGGATCAGCATTTCCTGATTTAAAAATAGGAGACGATTTTGCGGCAAAAGTGAAGGAAGGATTGGATAATTTCAGTACAAAAATCGCTTCTATTTCTAATGCTGCAGATGCATCGGTAGCTACTGCAGATTTTGCCAATAAGATTTCATTAGCTTCTACAAAAGTTGAAGGTCTAGGTCTGGCGGCCGAGAAAGCCAGCACAGGTGTGTTGGAAGTGGTACAGGCTTCTCAGGCATCTAAAGAATACCATACACAAATTGTAAATCTAGGTAAAAATATATCGGCATTAAATGCAGTTTATGAATTAGAGTTGCAAGATTCTAATGTCCATTTAAAGACAATGAACAAATTTTACCAAAACTTATCTGAGACCATGCATAATTTTAATGAGTCTTTAGATGATTCTAAACAGTTTAAAGAAGAAGTTGGTAAATTGTCTAAAAACTTGGCAAGCTTAAATGCTGTTTATGGTAATATGCTTTCTGCAATGAATCAACCACGAGCGTAATTTTTTAATTCTTTATTTGTTGAACTTTTAAATGTTAAAAAATGGCAGGTGGTAAGGAAACCCCAAGGCAGAAGATGATTGGTATTATGTACCTGGTGCTTATGGCTATGTTAGCACTAAATGTATCTGATACCATTTTAAATGCATTTTCTACCCTAAATAATAGTTTGGTGACCTCAACGGAATACGTTAGTCAAAGTTTAGACCAGGCAGTAAATGCTTTCGAACAGACTAAAATGAAAGAGAATCCGGAGAGAGCGAAACCAATTTTAGATAAAATAAATCAGGCAAAAACTGTCGCCGGAGAATTATTTACTTATGTAGATCAATTAAAGAAAACTCTGGAAACAGAAGGTGGCGGTCGTAATGTCGAAACCGGAGAATTAAATAAAAGAGACGATTTGGACGTTTCTCCCCGTATCATGATTAATCAGAAAAAAGGAGAGGAACTGAAGAAAAAAATTAATGAAACCAGAGAGAAATTATTGGCTTTGGTAGATCCAAAAGACAGAGCTTCTGTTGCTTTTTCTTTAGAAGCGGTTGATCCTAAGAAACCTGCAAATGATGGTACTAAAAAGAATTGGGAACAAAGTAACTTTGGAGATGGAACACCTTTGACAGCTACTATTACTATTCTTTCTAAAATTCAAACCGATGTAAAGAATGCGGAAAATGTAGTTGTTAGAAAATTCCTTTCTAAAATGGATGAAGCTTTAGTTACATTAGATGCATTTGCCGCAGTTGCGGTAGCTCCAACTTCTTATGTCATTCAGGGGCAACCATATACAGCAGAGGTTTTTCTAACAGCTTATGATTCAAAACAAAACCCCGATATAACCGTTAATGGATCTAAATTATCTACAAGAGACGGTAGAGGTATTTATACTTTAAATACTAATAGTGAGGGCGAGTTTAAATGGAAAGGAACTATTCGCGTACAACAGACCGATGGCACTATAAAAACATATGAAACTCCAGAGCAAAGTTATACTGTGGCAAGACCTTCTGCGGTAGTTTCTCCGGATAAAATGAATGTTCTTTACATTGGTCCGGACAACCCAATTTCAGTTTCTGCTCCCGGAATTCCAAAAGAGAAGTTAAAGGTTAATATGACCGGAGGTTCGCTTTCGGGTTCTAATGGAAAGTATATTGCTAAAGTTTCTGGGGGGAGTGAAGCTATTGTGACTGTTTCAGCAGAATTGGCTCCAGGAAAATCTCAGGTTCTGGGAACTACCAAATTCAGGATTAAGGAAGTTCCGCCCCCAATTGCGACTTTCGCGGGAAGAGCTTCTGGAGTTGTAAGTGCTGCTACAGCAAAAAGCACTGGGAAGTTGGAAGCGGAATTAAGAAATTTTGATTTTGATTTTAAATACAGGATCAGCAAATTTACATTGTTCGCGCAAAAGCCAAGACAAGACGCGGTTATTATTCAGTCTAATGATGATAACTTTGCAGGTCAGGTTAAGCAGGTAATAAGTAGTTTAGCCCCTGGCGATGTAATTTATTTCTTAAATATATCGGCAGTAGGTGAAACAGGGAAAACTGTGAATTTAGAAACTCCTGTGAGTATCCAAATAGGAAGATAAAATGATTAGAAAAGGAATATTTTCTGTGTTAGTGGTGCTTTTTACTTTAACACAAGTTAGCGCACAAACTGAGAAGAAGAAAAAAGCTGTTGTTAAATCTGTTCATGATTTTGCAGATTCGGTTAAGTACGATAAAAATGTCTCTAAAGACAGTATTAATTGTGCTCCCGCTTTGCCAAAGGTAAAAGCAGATGATGTGACTTATAGTAAGCGGGTTTGGAGAGATGTTTTCTTCGCAGAAAATTCCAATAAATATTTAGTAGCTGCTGAGCCCAAGAAAAATATCATTAGAATTATACTTGATGAAGTAAGGTCGGGAAGAATGGACGGCTATAACTCCGATAAATTTGAAATGGATGTAGATAGCGCTACTATAGATGGGGCCTTAACTACTTTAGGTATAGTTAGTGATGAGGAATTTAGTGATTACGAGAAAAATGTGAGATTTGGCTTGCGGATAGTTGAAGATTGGTATTTTGATAAGAACAGGTCTGAATTCAAACCATTCATTGTAGGTATTGCGGTTATAGTTCCAAACTCTATTAACTTAAATACAGGCCCGGCATTACCAGGTCAGAATGGACCTGCAGGTGGAGAGAACTTAGGAGACTTACTATTGAATATGCAGCCTGTGGTTTGGGTAAACTATCCATCTGTACGAGACAGACTTTGTAAATACACTATAGCACACCAAAACGATAAGATTGGATATAGTTTTGATGATGCTATGCAGTTAAGGTTCTTTACCAGTGTAATAACAAAAGAATCAAATCCGGAAGATATAAGAATTAAAGACAGAAAAGATTTAGCCAATGGCGTAGATAAACTTCTTGAAGCAGACAGAATCAAAAAGGGTCTAATGCAATATGAGCAAGATTTGTGGGAGTACTAATATCAGGCAGGCTAAAGGTATTGTTTCTAAGCCAGTTTACATATGTAAACTGGCTTTTAATTTTTTGTATTAAAAAATTCCAGAATTGTTTTTGCCTGCTTCTTGTTAACAATAGTCAGAAGCTGTTCTTCTGTCGCTTCTTTTACTTTCTTTACAGATTTAAAGTGTTTCAATAACTTTTCGGCCGAAGTTTTACCAATACCTTCAATCAATTCCAATTCTGTTTTTAAAGTACCCTGATCTCTTTTCTTCCTATGGAAAGTGATACCAAACCTGTGAGCTTCATCTCTCAAATGCTGAATAACTTTTAAGGTCTCCGACTTTTTATCTAAATGTAAAGGATACTGATCGCCGGGGTAGTACAATTCTTCTAACCTTTTAGCAATTCCAATAACAGCCAATTTATCGTATATACCTAGTTTTTTTAAGCTTTTAACAGCAGAAGATAATTGGCCTTTCCCTCCGTCTATAACTATTAATTGAGGTAGTGCTTGGTTTTCTTCTAAAATGCGCTTATAGCGTCTGTAAACAGCCTCTTCCATAGTGGCAAAATCGTTGGGGCCTTCAACTGTTTTAACGTTGAAATGACGGTAGTCTTTTTTGGAAGGTTTTGCATCTTTGAAAACTACAATTGAAGAAACAGGATATTTTCCCTGAAAATTTGAGTTGTCAAAACATTCAATGTGTTGAGGAAGTTCAGTTAAACGCAGATCTTTCTGCATTTTTGTGAGCAACCTTTCTACTTTTACTTCAGGATTTAATTTCTCATACTGTTCTATTTTCTCCTTTTTAAAGAATAAAACATTTTTTAAAGAAAGGTCTAGCAGGTTTTTTTTCTCACCTGCTTTTGGAACAGTGAATTTGATTTTTTCGTCTTCAATATCTATTTCAAAAGGAACAATAATTTCTCTTGATTGACTTTTGTATCTATTCCTAAATTCCGATATGGCTAATGCAAGTAATTCTTCATCAGTTTCATCCAAACATTTTTTTATCTCTATAGTTTGAGTCTGAATAATGGTACCATGCATTACTTTCAGGTAGTTTACGAAGGCAACTTTCTCTTCTGAAGCTATGCTAAATACATCAACTTCGGTAATGGAAGAATTGACTATTGTAGATTTGCTTTGATATTTCTCTAACAATTCATATTTTTTCTGTAACTGGTGGGCCAATTCGAAATTTAATGATCCCGCTGCTTCATTAATTTTTTCCTTTAGGCGTTTAATTACCTGGCTGGTTTTTCCATTCAGAATATCTTTAATTTCATCTATCGAGGCTTTATAATCTTCTTCGGTTTGCAAGCCTTCACATGGAGCTTTACAGTTTCCGATCTGATATTCCAGGCATGCCCTGAATTTGCCAGCAGCGATATTTGGCGGAGTAAGAGCAAGGTTACAGGTTCTGAGCTGATAACTTTCTTTTATTAAATCCAGAATGGAATGCATCATTGCAACTGAAGGATAGGGACCTAAATACTTTGAGCCGTCTTTTATAATGCGTCTTGTCCACTGTATTCTTGGAAATTTTTCGTTTTTGATGACTATCCAGGGGTAGGTTTTGTCGTCTTTTAATAGGACATTATATCTTGGCTTATGCTTTTTTATCAAGCTGTTTTCAAGAAGCCAAGCATCTACTTCAGAGTCTACGATAGTAAACTTTATATCCCGTATTTTATTTATTAAGACTTTAGTCTTAGCGTTAATTTTGTAATTATCTTTGATAAAGTAAGAGCTTACTCTATTTTTTAAATCCTTGGCTTTTCCAATATAAATGATCTCACCTTCATCATTATAATACTGATAAATACCTGGTTTATGTGGGATCTTGCTTAAATGTATTTTATAATCAAACATAGCTAAGGTAAAAACTAATAAAAAGCTAAAGACGAAAAATCCTTAAAGATAAGTATCTATCAAATGTATTGATATTGTATTTTATTTATGGAAAACCTCTACTCTATTAGCATTTTATAAGACAAAAATAAGGCATAATAGTCTTAAACTATTATGCCTTCTAATATTTGACAGAAAGACGAATTTTAAAATCCTAATCTTTCATTTAAATTTTCTGAGGATCCTTCTTCGCCTGTCCCTTGATGGTACTGGTTACAATCCAAAACTGTAGTTACTCCTCCTGCAGGCTGTTCAAAGTCTCCTTTGGTAATTCCAAGAGATGAATCGGCATAAACTTTTTTAATAAATAAGGCAAAGATAGGCAAAGCTGTATTAGCACCTTCTCCTAAGTTTGTGCTTCTGAAATGAATAGCCCTGTCTTCACAGCCAGTCCAAATTCCAGTAACTAATTGTGGCGTAATAGCCATAAACCAACCATCAGAGTTATCGTTAGTTGTACCTGTTTTTCCGCCTATAGGATTTGTTAATCCGTACCTATATCTCAATCTTACACCAGTCCCCTGCTCTACAACACCTTTTAACATGTAAGTCATTACATAGGCTGTCTGAGGATTTAATGCTACTACAACTTTAGGTTTTCTTTCGAAAAGAACATTTCCATTTTTGTCCTCAACACGGGTAAGATACATGGGTTCTGTCCATACACCGTGATTTACGAAAGTGCTATAAGCGCCCGTCATATCATATACAGAGGCTTCGAAAGATCCTAAGGCAATTGATGGATAAGGAGGCACATTACTGGTGATTCCCATTCTCTGAGCTAATGCCGCCACGCTCTCGGGGCCCACTTGTTGCATTACCCAGGCAGTAATATAGTTCTGCGATAGAGCCAGTGCTTGTCTTAGGGTTAGGTATCCTTGTTTTGCGACATGGCCTCTTGGAGTCCAGGGCTCTCCATAACCGGTAACAGTATAGGGAACATTGTTCACCTGATAACAAGGAGAGTATCCGTTATCGATGCCCACAGCATAAGTGAAAGGTTTAGCTGTTGAACCAACTTGTCGTGTACCCATCTTGACCTGGTCATATTTGAAATGCTCGAAGTTGATACCGCCAACCCATGCTTTTATAGCACCGGTTTTTGGATCCATACTCATCATCGAGTTTCTCAAAATCATTTTATAATACCTTATAGAATCTATGGGTTTCATTACAGTATCAATATTACCTCTCCAGCTGAAAATCTCCATATCGGTTGGTGTATTGAAATTCTTTTCAATTTCTGATTCGGATAAACCTTCTTCAACCAAAGCCCTGTATCTGTCGGAACGCTTCATGCCCTGCTTAATCAGGTTTTCATTGCCTTTGAAAGGGTTCCTGCCTTTCCAATGGTTATTGAATTCCTGTTGTAATGTTCTCATATATTCTTTCTGAGCTTCTTCTGCATAACGCTGCATTTTGGTATTGATGGTCGTGTAAATTTTCAATCCATCTCTATCCAAATCATATGGAGTGCCATCTGCTTTAGTTATAGAAAGTTCTTTTAAAGTCTGTTGGATATCCTTTTTGAGAACTGCTCTAAAATAAGTCGCTAATCCTTCGCTATGACTTGCTGGGTTAAACTTAAGTCCAAGAGAATTTTGTTTAAGCTTTTGTGCTTCATCTTCTGAAATGAAGTTTTCATCAGCCATTTTTTGAAGGATAAGGTTTCTTCTGCCTAAAGAGCGTTCTGGATTTCTGGTCGGAGAATAAAGACTTGTTCCTTTTAAGATGCCAATCAGTGTAGCCGCTTGTGCAGGGTCTAATTTCGCAGGTGTAGTGCTAAAATAGGTTCGGGAAGCAGCTTTAATGCCAAACGAATTATTTCCGAAATCAACAGTATTTAAATACATCGTAATGATTTCTTCTTTCGTATAGTTGCGTTCTAATTTTACAGCGACAATAAGTTCCTTCAGCTTTTGAGGAATTCTTTTTAGCGTAGATTTTTCTCTTGCTTGCCCCGAAAACAGATTAAGTGCTAATTGTTGAGTAATGGTACTTGCCCCTTGTTTCTTCCCTATAAGATTATAAATAATTATAGAAAAAGTTCTTTTAAAGTCTATTCCGGAATGATCAAGAAAACGAACATCCTCTGTGGCTACCAAAGCATTGATTACATTTGGAGAGATATCTTTGAATCTTACGTTCGATCGATTCTGAACATAATATGTTCCCAGTTCTGTTTTATCTTCTGCATAAATTACTGATGCCAGGTTGCTTTTGGGATTTTCCAAATCTCTAAAAGAAGGTAATTCACCGAATAATCCAAAGCCGGTAGCAATAATAATTAATGCTACAAATGCTACAACGCCAATTACACAGTTCCAAAAATATTTGTTGTACCTTTTAATGTCTTCAGTTAAAAGGGTGTTTTTTTTCTGCATCTTATTTTATGAAATTTAAATACTGATTCAAACTCTCCGTACTATTGATCAAAAGTAAATTAGGATCCGAGATAATGAATGAAGTAAACTCATTTTCTTTCAAGCCTAAAATTTCTGAAAGAGAACCAGATAATTCTGCTAATGCTTTTTCTGCCATATCTTTATTTGTAAACGGACCTTTTACAATAATCAACTTGTCGGTGTTTCCAATGGTTCTTATTGATAGATTCACAGAACCTGGTGCAAAGTTAGTATAAAAATGTTTTGTTAGCGCTGCAAAAGGTTTGGCAACATTCATTGTAGCATTTCTGATATCTACAACAACGGCATGTTTAATCCTGATATTGTTGCTGAAATTAATTACTTTAGGTTTTTCAGTTTCTTTTACCGTTTTATTCGTTTCAGCCACTGATGCATTGTCTGCGGAGTTTAATATATCTTTTGGTACCGCTGCTGTTGTTTTTGGTGTTTCCTTCTTTATTGTTTCGATATTTTTTGCCGACGGTTGCGGACTTGTTATTTCCTTTGGCAATTCCGACGTCAAATTCGGTTTATTGCTGATGGTATTTGTCGTTGGAATGACTTCATTCGGATCGTAGTTTAAAAGAGCCGTTGGTCTATTGTAAAATAAAGCCCGGTTATTTGCTATGTAAGTAAGCTGATTCTGAATTTGCGTATTAACTGTTGTATCGTTCGGATATTTTTTTAGAATTTCTTCTAAACTGGAAATAAAAGCGGGAGCTTTTTCTGTATGGCCAATAGCTAACGCTTTTAAATACGCAAGTTTCGCAGCTTCAGAAGGGTATTCTTCTGTCTGAGCTTCCAGCCCATTAATCTTTGTTATAGCCTCTGCGTATTTTTTATTAGTATAACTTAAATAAGCATCTTCATAAAGTTTGTTTAAACGGGCTAAAGCGGCTTCTTTTTCTTTACCAAAATCAGGGTTAATTAAAGCTTTTGCATATACAGACTCTGGGAAATGTTTAATTATAAGGTTTCTGTATTGTTCCGATTTTGAAGCATCTATTTCTTCATATAATCTGTACAATTGATAATAAAGTTCTGCTACTTTCAGATCGTTTAAAGTATATTCTTTTAATAACTGTTCTAATTCTTCGATAGCAGCTTTGTCATCATTCAGTTTATCTTTATAGAACATTGCAATCTCGTATCTTGCATTTCTAATCTTATTTAAAGCAAGCTCTTTTTGTTCCCGTGTTGTAGGAATTGTGCTTAACATGCTGTTACGCAATGAATCCAGATTAGAACTGCTGGTTTTTGCGTTACTAAGCTGCTGTAATGGATCGGTAAGATTGGGATTTTGATCTAACGAAGTATTTGCAACCCCTGCACTAACTCTCCAATTATCTGCCAGTTTTCTGTTGCCCCATCTTTTTTTGAATTCATTTATTCCCTGAGAAATTGCAGTACTGTTATTGAAATAAAAAGCTTCGCTGTTTCCTTTCTCGATATTGGTACTTGTATTAGATAGATTAGACGCTAAATTATTGCTAGCTTGTGCAGATACATTTTCTTCTTCCTCTTTTTGTTTTTGAATTTCTTTTATTTTTTTGTCTATGTAATTTAACCGCTCTTCTTCCGACAGGTTACTCAGCATCAATAGTTCATTCTCTTTTTCAATTATAATAAGTCTGTCGGCAAGATATTGCAGATTTTTAGCTTTTAAAGAGATTGCGTTAAAAGAAGGGTACTCTTTTGGAAGGTTTTGTAGTGTGCTATCGTAATAAAGTTGAGCCTTTGAGTAATTTTTCAACGAATCAAAATTAAGTTCGGCAAGCCTTAAATAGGAAAGCGCTTTTTGTTTAGCGCTGCCAGGTTCGGTATGTGCAGAAATATTATAATATTTAATTGCGTCATCCAGATTAGATAAATCTTCGTAAGATTGACCAATCTGATAGTATATCTGATCTTTAAACTCTTTGTTTTTATCCTCTTTCAACAGCCGGTGTAAAGTCGCTATTTTATTAAACTGTATCCCGCTTGCAGACTCTTTTAATCTTACCTGAGCTAAATTAGCGTTAAAGGACATTTCGAAGGAAGCGTTACTTTTAACTACTTTTCCGTAATTACCGTATGCAGCTTCAGGATTTCCAATTTCTTCCTGTATTTGAGCCAGAATATAGGTCCATCTAATTTTGGAATATCTATCCTTTGCAAAATTTACGCTTTTTATAAGATGGAATTCTGCATCTGTCAATTTATTTTGGTAGAGATATGATTTCGCAAGAGCTGCATTTAGTTCGGCTCTATGCGCTTTTTGATTTTTGGAATAGGCTAGTTGTAAAACGGAGTCTGCTTCCTGGTATTTTTTTAAAGCGAATAGCGATTTTCCATGCCAAACTAGAGCTTCTACTGTATTCTTTTTTTCATTTGGAAAGTTCTGAGAAACATAGCTGAAATATTCTGCTGCATTAAAGAAGTTCCCTTTATAGTATTCTGCCTTTGCCAGTAATAAAAAAGCGTCATCTATCCAATTGCTTTCATACTTTTCTAAAGCGATTCTGTTCGCCCTGAGTATGACTTCATTTAAATTTCCAGATTCGGCTTCTGATGATTCTTTAGTTGGTATAGGGAAAATTTCTAATAAATTATTGTAATCGTCTTTATTGGCATTCTTGAAATTGAGCTCACTTGTCTTTAACATTTCTGATGCATTATAATAAATGTTATAATGAGCAGTTAAGTTTTTCATGAAAGATACTTTCTTTCCTGATTTTTTTGAGGCGCAGGCAGCTACTACTAAAAATATACAGAAAGATGAGTATTTAAGAATACGTTTAATATGTACGTTCAAAATCAATAAATTTAAAATTCAATTCAAATACGAGCAAAAATATTCTATATTGTCATATTTACGGGACTAAAGATATTAAATATATACAGTCTAAAGTCAAAATTAAAAAGTCAAAATAATAAAATAGTATCTTAAATGTTTACCAGATACCCATGTTTATAAAAGAATGGCTAAAAGAAAAAAACTAATAACAAGATTAAAAGAAAAGTATAAACTGGTTATTTTAAATGATAACACATTTGAAGAGAAGATTTCTTTTAGAGCGTCATTGTGGTATCTTATTATAGGAACTGCGGCATTTGCCATTGTTTTAGTTTTCTTAACGTTGATGATTATAAAAGGAACTCCACTGAAACACTATTTAATAGGTGTTTCCGATGTTTCTTCGCAAAGAGAGATTGTGAATGCGCATTTAAAAATAGACTCGCTTACAAAACTGACAGAACAAAATGAGGTATATTTAGAAAATATCAAACGTGTTATTAATGGAGAGATTAGTGAGGGGAAATCAGAAAGGCCTGAAGACGATGAAGCACAAAAAAATGCGAAGGCGTTAAATAATAAGATTTCCAAAGAGGAGCTAGAATTAAGAAAGCTTATAGAGTCTGAGAGTCAATTCGATTTAAATGTAGAGCAATTAAGTAAAGAGCATAAGGGAGTAAACGCTTTTACATTTTTTAGCCCAATTAAAGGAAATATTACCGAACACTTTGATAAAAGCAGACAACATTTTGGAATAGATATAGCTGCAAAGAAAAATGAGAATATTAAAGCTGTTTTGGAAGGAACGGTGGTTCTTTCCTCTTTTACACCGGAAACAGGAAATGTGATAGCCATTCAGCACAGAGATAATATGCTGTCTTTTTATAAGCACTGTTCTGCTTTGCTAAAAAAGGCAGGCAGCTTTGTTCGGGCGGGCGAAGTTATAGCGGTAGTAGGAAATACAGGGGAATATACAACTGGTCCGCATTTACATTTTGAATTATGGATGAACGGAAGTGCCGTTAATCCAGAAGAATTTATAAATTTTTAGATTTAAGAAGATGTTTCAAAAAAAGAAGAATAATCTAAATGAACAGAAGGCCGGATCAATTAACATTGTTGGTGAAGGGACAGAAATAACCGGAGACCTTACAACTAAAGGAGATATTAGGATTGATGGCAGAATACAAGGAAATGTAATCTCACAGGCAAAAGTAGTTGTTGGTGCTTCGGGCGAAGTTGTTGGAGACATCTATGCCTATTCGGCAGAACTGTCTGGCACAATTTCAGGCAATATTACGGTAGGAGAGAATTTGTTTTTAAAAATGACTGCCAATGTAAACGGAAACATTTTGTCAAACAAATTGGTTATAGAAAATGGGGCAGATTTTAACGGATATTGCCAAACAGGAGTTACAGATACCAATTCTATTTTCAATGCAAAAGAAAGATCCTCTGGAAAAGAAGAAACAACTGCTTAATACAGCAAATAGTTATGTTAAGTATTCTGCGTTAGCATTCCAAATGATTGGAATTATAGGGATCTGTACTTTTATTGGCTATAAAATAGATGAATCTCAACAGAATAAAACACCTCTTATTACCGGGATTGCAAGCCTGATAGGGGTGATAATTGCGTTATATACTGTTTTTAAAGACCTAACTAATAAAAAATCATAAAGCCTTAACTGCTTGGTGATTATCTGGAAAACTATTCCTAAATTTGCGCTTCATCAGAATGACTTTTTATTAATTTTTTTATTTTGAGTTTAAGCAAGTTCTTTTATTTATTCTCTGCCTATACTTTATTGTTGATAGGAATTAGTTTAATACTGATGTATCCACTTGACATGAGATCTTATTTTATACCTAAATATTGGGTGATTTTCGGGTTCATGGCAGGTATTGCAATAGTTGTATATGTACTTTCGTGGTTTGGAATAAAAAACGGTGGTGAAGGACAAGTTTTAATGTCTATGGGGGGAATAGTTATCCGCTTGTTATTTAGTATGTTACTAGTTGTTTTTTACCTGAATAAATTCGCTGTAGATCCCATTATTTTTGTTATAAATTTTTTTTCTGCGTATTTCTTATTTACAGTCTTTGAAATCTATTGTTTGTTAGTTAACTTGCGCCACCAAATTAAAAAGTAAAAAACACGGAATCAATGGATTTTAGCCACATTTTAAATTACAAAAAAATCAGACTAAAGACAGTTTTTGCTCTTTTTTTAGCTTTTATGTCATTTAAGACCTTTGCTTTTGAGGAGCAAGATACCACTTTAAAAGCACAAGATACATTACAACATGTGGCGACTGTTGACGGTCATGAAGCACATCAGGCTGTGGAAGAAAAATTTGATCCAACAGTTACAATCTTAGAGCATATCAGCGATTCTCATGGCTGGCACTTATGGGGGCATACATCTTTGCCTCTCCCAATTATTCTTTATACAGATAAAGGATTAGAAGTATTTTCATCATCTAAATTGATGGATGAGCATCATCATCCAATTGCTTATGCAGGTAAATATTATACTTACATTAATCAACATGAGCATATTAAGGTAGTAGACGCTAATGGGCAGGTAGATGAAATGGCTTCTGCGAAAGTGTTAGACTTTTCTATTACCAAGAACGTAGCAGGAATGTTTGTTGCGATTACATTGTTGTTGATTGTTTTCCTAAGTGTTGCAGGGTCTTATAAGAAAAGAGCAGGTAAAGCACCTAAAGGTTTACAGTCATGGTTAGAGCCAATAATTCTATTTGTAAGGGATGATATTGCCCGTCCGAATATTGGTTATAAATACGAAAAGTTTATGCCATTGTTATTGACGATTTTCTTCTTTATCTGGTTCAATAACTTATTAGGCTTAATCCCAATTTTCCCAGGAAGTGCGAATGTCACAGGAAATATTGCGGTTACTTTAGTACTCGCTGGTATAGTTTTAATAGTGGTAAATGTCAACGGTAACAAATATTACTGGAAACATATTTTTAAGCCGGATGTTCCGTTTTGGTTATTGCCAATTATGTGGGCAGTAGAGATTATTGGTATTTTCTCTAAACCATTTGCATTAATGGTTCGTCTTTTTGCAAATATTACGGCAGGGCACATTATTATATTAAGCTTAATCTCTTTAATATTTATATTCAAGAGTGTTGCTATAGCTCCGGTATCAGTAGCTTTTGTATTGTTTATGTCTGTGTTAGAATTGTTGGTAGCATTCTTACAAGCATTTATTTTTACTATGCTGGCAGCTTTATTTATTGGTACAGCTGTAGAAGAGCATCATCATTAATTAGAAACTTTTTGTTTAAACATATATAATAAATTAAAACAGTTATGGTAGGTTCAATCGCTGCAATTGGTGCAGGTTTAGCAGTAATCGGTGCTGGTATTGGTATCGGAAATGTTGGTAGCAAAGCAATGGAAGGTATTGCTCGTCAGCCAGAGGCTGCTTCAAAAATTCAAACTGCAATGATTATCGCAGCAGCTCTTATCGAGGGTGTTGCTTTATTCGGTGTGGTAGTTGCTCTTTTAGGTAACAACCCTGCATAAGACAACTAAAATTATAAGTCGGAAATGAAGCGATTGGCCTAGTTTCCGACTTCTTTAAAAGAATCTTTAATTACGTTATATATTAAAATTTATGGAATTAATAACTCCGAGCATAGGTTTAATTTTTTGGACACTTGTAGCTTTTGTACTTTTATTGATCATTCTAAGAGTGGCAGCTTGGAAACCAATTCTTTCTGCTATTCGTGAGCGTGAAAACTCTATTGAAGATGCTTTAAACAAAGCAGAATTGGCAAAACAGGAAATGGCTCGTTTATCCAACGAAAACGAATCTTTGTTAAAGCAAGCCAGAGCAGAGCGTGACGAAATTCTTAAAGAGGCAAAAACTTTAAAAGACAAAATTGTTAACGAAGCGAAAACTCAGGCACAGGTAGAGGGAGCAAAATTGATTGAAGCTGCCAAAGTAGAAATCAATAACCAAAAACTGGCTGCTCTAGCAGAAGTTAAATCTCAGGTTGCTAATTTATCTCTGGAAATTGCAGAGAAAGTTCTTCGTCAGGAATTTGCTGATAAAGCTAAGCAAGAACAGGTAGTAGAGGGTTTATTAAAAGATATTAAGTTAAATTAGTTGTCCGTTAGCAGTTGTTAGTTGTTAGTTGTCAGCAAAAACTGATAACTATATAACCAGGAACTGGAAACTGAAAGAATTATGTCGGAAATAAAAGTAGCATCAAGATACGCAAAATCACTTCTGGACCTGGCCATTGAAAAAAAGTTAGAGAAAGAGGTTAGGAATGATATGCAGCTTTTTGCAGAAACGCTTAAAGCAAATTCTGAGCTTGCATCTGTGATAAAAAATCCTATTATCAGTTTAGATAAGAAAAAGAATATTCTTTCGGCTGTTTTTGCAGGTAAAATGCAGGATATTACCCACTCCTTTTTTAATATCATGGTTAATAAAGGAAGAGCTGCAGTTTTGGAAGAAGCAGCTAAAGAATTTATCAATCAATACAATATCCATAATAACATAAATTCTGTAAAAGTTGTTTCAGCAGCTCCTTTGACAGAAGCTTCTAAGTCAGAAATCGTAGAGAAGGTAAAATCTATTCTTGGCGGAGAAGTAATATTAAATGTAAGTGTAGACGAGAGTTTGATAGGGGGGCTTGTTTTAACTATTGGAGACAAACAATATGACGCCAGTATTGCAAGCAAGTTAAGCCAGTTGAAGAAAGCGTTTGCATAAAAGAATTTGTAATAATTAGATTAACAATAAAAAAGCTAAATAAATAAAAATGGTAGAGGTAAGACCAGATGAAGTTTCGGCGATTTTACGTCAGCAATTGTCGGGATTTAAGTCAGAAACAGAATTAGAAGAGGTAGGTACCGTACTTCAGGTAGGTGATGGTATCGCTCGTGTTTATGGTTTAACCAAAGTACAAGCTGGTGAACTGGTTGAATTTGAAACTGGTTTACAAGGTATAGTACTGAATCTTGAAGAAGATAATGTAGGGGTAGTATTGTTGGGACCTTCTGATGAGATTAAAGAAGGTGATACTATTAAACGTACTAACAGAATTGCATCTATTAAAGTAGGTGAAGGCATGTTAGGTCGTGTTGTTAATACATTAGGCCAACCAATTGATGGTAAAGGACCTATTGCTGGTGAAACTTATGAAATGCCATTAGAGCGTAAAGCTCCGGGCGTTATTTATCGTCAGCCAGTAACTGAACCACTACAAACAGGTATCAAGGCTATCGACGCGATGATTCCAATTGGTCGTGGTCAGCGTGAGTTAGTAATCGGTGACCGTCAGACAGGTAAGTCTGCGGTTTGTATCGATACTATTATCAACCAAAAAGAATTTTATGATGCAGGTCAACCTGTATTTTGTATATATGTTGCTGTAGGTCAAAAAGCAAGTACTGTTGCTAATGTTGTTAAAACTTTAGAAGAAAACGGTGCTATGGCATATACAGTAGTAGTTTCAGCTACAGCTGCAGATCCTGCGCCTATGCAATTCTACGCTCCATTTGCAGGTGCTGCAATTGGTGAGTATTTCCGTGATACCGGTAGACCAGCTTTAATCATTTATGATGATTTATCTAAACAAGCTGTTGCTTATCGTGAGGTATCATTACTATTAAAACGTCCTCCAGGTCGTGAAGCTTACCCAGGAGACGTATTCTATTTACATAGCCGTTTATTGGAAAGAGCTGCTAAAATCAATGCGAATGATTCTATAGCTCAGCAAATGAACGACTTACCAGAATCTATCAAACATTTGGTAAAAGGAGGCGGTTCTTTAACTGCACTTCCTATTATCGAAACTCAAGCGGGTGACGTTTCTGCATATATCCCAACTAACGTAATTTCTATTACAGACGGACAGATATTCCTTGAGTCTAACCTGTTTAACGCAGGTGTTCGCCCGGCTATCAACGTTGGTATTTCTGTATCACGTGTGGGTGGTAACGCTCAAAT
The DNA here is from genome assembly GCF_040392825.1 of Pseudopedobacter sp. Taxonomy (NCBI): domain Bacteria; kingdom Pseudomonadati; phylum Bacteroidota; class Sphingobacteriia; order Sphingobacteriales; family Sphingobacteriaceae; genus Pseudopedobacter; species Pseudopedobacter sp. Next base: position 2,028 of record NZ_JBEBVH010000012.1, on the reverse strand, counting down.
TAAATCAATGAAAAAAGTTGCCGGTACTTTGAAATTAGACCAGGCACAATACCGCGAGTTAGAGGCTTTCTCTAAATTCGGATCTGATTTAGATGCTTCTACAAAGTTAGTACTTGATAAAGGTGCTCGTAACGTGGAGATATTGAAACAAGGTCAATTCTCTCCGGTACCTGTAGAGAAGCAAGTTGCTATCATTTATGTGGGTACTAAGAATTTGATGAGAAATGTTCCGGTTAACAAAGTAAGAGAATTTGAAGAGGAGTTCGTTAACCAATTAGAGCAACGTCATCCGGAAGTATTGGCTGGTTTGAAAGCTGGTAAATTTGATGATGGTTTAACAAGCGTATTAGAAACAGTAGCGAAAGAAATTTCTGCAAAATATTAAGTTAAGTAGCAAGATTTTAGTATCAGGTATCAAGACTTCTATATGGTCTTAGTACTTGATACTTACTACTAGATACTAAAAAAGAATGGCAAATTTAAAAGAAGTTAGAATAAGAATTGCATCGGTAAGTTCTACGCAACAAATTACTAAGGCAATGAAAATGGTATCGGCAGCTAAATTAAAAAGAGCTACCAATGCTATTATTCAATTACGTCCTTATGCTAACAAGCTACAGGAAATATTAAAAAATCTTTCTGCTTCTTTGGAAGATGGCGTTTCTGCATACACTCAAGAACGTGAAGTAAAAAATGTTCTGTTAGTAGTAATTACTTCTAATAGAGGCTTAGCTGGTGCTTTCAACACAAATGTATTGAAAACTGCAAATAATTTAATTGCAGAAAAATATGATACATACAGACAAAGCGGTAATTTGCAAATTATAGCAATCGGTAAAAAGGCTCAGGATTATTACGAAAAGCGCGATTACAAAGTTATTGGTAATAATAATGATCTTTTTTCTGAATTAAACTTTGAAAATGTTTCTGCTATTACCGAAGCTATTATGCAAGGTTTTGTTGAGGGTAAATATGACAAGGTAGAGGTTGTTTACAATCAATTTAAAAATGCAGCAGTTCAATTACTGACTGTTGAGCAATTATTACCAGTCCCTAAAGCCGAGAGGGTAGAAGAAGATAGTACTTCTTCTAATGTAGATTATATCCTGGAGCCTTCTAAAGAAGAGATTGTTGAAAATCTGATTCCTAAAAATATTAAACTGCAATTATACAAAGCCGTTTTAGATTCGCATGCAGCAGAACATGGTGCTCGTATGACAGCTATGGATAAAGCAACTGATAATGCAGGTGAGTTATTGAAAGCGTTGAAACTTTCATATAATCAGGCTCGCCAGGCGGCAATTACAACAGAATTGTCTGAGATTGTGAGTGGTGCGGCAGCATTGTCTAACGGTTAGAACAAACTATAAAATAAAAAGGTTGCCGTTTTTAAAATGGCAACCTTTTTATTTTATAACTGTTTAATTTCTATTGATATGCTTTAAGGTCTTATTCAATAGTTCTTCAGGCAGAAATGGTTTTACAACAATATCGTCCATTTCAGCCCTTTCAAGTTCATATTCTATATCCGAGGGTAAGTTTGCAGTTAAAGCAATAATAGGAAGTTTTACACCCATTTTTCTCATTTGTTTTGTTGCTTCATAGCCATCCATTACAGGCATATGAAGATCCATCAGTATTAACTGATGTTTATTGATATCTAACTTCTCTAAACTTTCTTTGCCATTTGCTGCCACATCCATTATTGCTCCCCATTTTTCCAGAAAAGCTTTAGCTATGTATACATTCATTATATTGTCCTCAACCAATAATATATGTGCTCCATCTAAATCTGTCTTTTTATCAAACATAGTCTGAGCAGTGGAGAAACTGTTTTCAGATATTATGGCTTTTTCAAAAGTATGGGTGAAGAAGAACGTGGAGCCTTTATGTTCTTCGCTTTCTAAACGGAGTTCAGAATGCTGAAGTTCAAGAATCCTTTTGCATATAGCTAACCCCAACCCCGTTCCTCCAAAACTTCTGGATGTGGATGAGTCAGCTTGAGTAAATCGGTCGAATATAATATCC
>NZ_JBEBVH010000011.1:0-31405 GCF_040392825.1 Pseudopedobacter sp. | reverse complement strand
AAGTCCAATATCAAACAGCTATTATCAAGATTTTAGATTAATACTTAAACTTGATACTGGCTATTTTATACTCGAAAACCTACATCTTTAAACCAATTTCTCTTAAACGTTCATCCAAATATTCTCCCGCTGTAATATCTTCATAAGCTTTCGGATGTGCAGCATCTATACAGGACGTTAGACAAGTTAAATCCATATTGGCTTTCGGATGCAAAAAGAAAGGCACAGAAAATCTGGAAGTTTTCATCAATTCTCTTGGCGGATTTACCACTCTATGTGTTGTAGACTTTAGTTTATTGTTGGTTAATCTTTGCAGCATATCTCCTACGTTTACAACAATGTCTTCGCCGTGTGCTTTTATAGGAAACCATTCTCCATTACGGGTTAATACCTCCAAACCATCGGCACTTGCTCCAATTAATAACGTGATTAAATTAATATCTTCATGTGCCCCCGCTCTTACCGCATCTGCGGGTAAGCCCTCGGGGTTTTCTATTGGAAAATAATGAATTGCTCTTAAAATAGAATTTCCATTGTGTACCTTGGCCTCAAAATAATTCTCAGGCAGATCTAAATAAGCAGAAATTGCCTTTAAAATATGTTTGCCAGCAGTTTCCAGCCTCTTATAAATTTCCTGAGTTACGGTATTAAATTCCGGAACTTCATCAACAATTAAATTATCGGGATAATCTGCTCTTCTCACATCATCTCCTTCTACATATTGTCCAGTTTGCCAAAATTCTTTTAAATCTGGTGTTTTAGCATCTTTCGCCTTTTCTCTCCCTTTAGCAGTATAACCTCTTTGTCCAGCCAGTTCTATTTTCTGATACTTCAATTTGGTTTCATCCGATAAAGCAAAGAAAGCTTTTACCTGTTCGTATAAATCGTTAATTAATTCCTTACTGAGCCCATGATTTGTTATAGTTACGAAACCTGTGTCGTTAAAAGCTTTTCCAATATCATCTGAAAATTGCTTTTTTTCCGAATCAGTTCCCTGGATGTATTTAGACAAATCCAATCTTGGAATATTCACTGAAGCCATAATAATGCGTCCTACTGTAAAAAACAAATGTAAATTCTAAATGTTGATTGATTGTTTAAAAACACAATTAATACAAACATTAACAATTCCTAAATTTACATAGATCTTGGAAATATTAAGTGATTGGCCCCGAATTTTATTTAACGATCTTCCCTACGAGTTTCTCATAGAGATTGCCTTTAGATGTTTCGTTATGTTCACGGCCGCCCTAATAACGCTCAGGCTAACAGGGAAAAGAGGTGTCAAACAACTTTCTATATTCGAACTGGTTATTATAATCTCTTTAGGTTCTGCCGCCGGAGATCCCATGTTTTACGAAGATGTTGGCTTGATCCCTGCACTTGCCGTTTTTATCTTCGTCTTGCTATTTTACAGGTTACTCACATGGCTTTCTTCGAAATCAGAGAAGTTTGAGACTTTTGTTGAAGGGAGACCTATTTATATTATAGAGCATGGGCAAATTTGCTTTAGTAATTTTAAGCGTGAAGACCTCTCTACAGAAGAGTTATTCATGGAACTAAGAAGTCAGGGAGTGAGCCACTTAGGCCAGGTTAAGCTCGCTATTCTGGAACCCTCTGGTGTTTTAAGCATATATTTTTATAAAGACGAAGAAGTTAAATCCGGTCTCTGCATTCTGCCCCGGGAATATAATCGCAAGATAAAAGTCATCTCCGCCGCCGGTGAATACGGTTGTACATGTTGTGGCTATGTAATAAATGTAGAACCTGGCTCGAATCCAATTTGCCCGAAATGCAAAACAGACCAGTGGGCTGTTACAAGCAACGAGCAACGATCACAATAAGGTCACAAAAGGCTGGTTTATTCACAATACCATCTGCTTTACCATAACAGGCTGGACAATGATGTTTTTATTGGCTTTCTTTGCCCGGAAATCCAATAATAATGAGTCTAACGGTACATAAAAAAGATTTAAAAGAGGTTTTTGAAACTTCCATTATTCAGCAAACTGCATTTTGGTCTGAAGTAAAGAAGCAGCAAGGTTTCTTACCTACAGCTTTTGATTTTAAAACCGAAAACAGCTTTATTTTTAATGAAGAATCAAAACATACCTATACGTATGGAGACTTCTTAGTACTCATACAGTATATTAGTAAAACAGATTATATTGCTTATGTTCCGTATGGACCAGAGATTGAACCACATGAAGAAAATCAGGGCAAATTTCTAGAAGAATTATCTGAAATTTTACGCTCATATCTTCCAAAAGGATGTATTTTAATTCGATATGATCTGGCCTGGAGGTCTCACTGGGCAAAAGATGAAGATCACTTTGACGAAACGGGCCAGTGGGTTGGCCCTCCCGAAAAAAAATATCAGGAATTCAGATTGAACTTTAACACCAGCAATTGGAATCTGAAAAAAACAAATTCTGATATACTGCCCTCTAATACCATCTTTCTGGATCTTAAGCATGACAGTAATAATCTCCTTAGCTCTATGAAACCGAAGACGCGTTATAACATTAATCTTTCTTTCAGAAAAGGGATTACGGTTAAAAAAGCGGGGATGGACAAACTGAATATCTGGTATGCGCTTTATCAGGAAACTGCCATACGTAATAAAATAACTATCAATAGCATAGATTATTTTAAATCTGTTCTTACTGCAAGAGCAGAAGATACCAATTCATCTGCAGAAGTTGAATTGCTAATAGCAGAATATGGAAATGTTCCGCTAGCGGCCATGTTTTTGGTAATTTCGGGTAACCGGGGTACTTATCTTTATGGAGCATCATCTTCTGCCAACAGAAATTTAATGGCAACTTATGCGCTGCAATGGGAAGCCATAAATATTGCCAGAAGTAAAGGCTGTACCGAATACGATTTTTTTGGTGTTGCTCCTAAGGCTGATGCCGCTCATCCGCTTTATGGATTATATAAATTTAAAACCGGATTTGGAGGCAAGATACACCATAATCTGGGTTGTTGGGATTATCCTTTAGATCAGGACAGATACAATCATCTATTGGCAGCGGAAATGCATAGTCAAGGCTATCACTTATAAAATAGCCTTGTATATTGTTTTTGAATAGAAGTGTTCTCCTGCTTTCAGAACCGTGGAAGGAAACTCTGGCCGATTTGGAGAATCCGGATGGTGCTGTGTCTCGAAACAAAAACCACTTCTATCGCGATACACCACTTTTCCTTTACCAATATCTCCGCTTCCCAGATAATTTCCAGTATAGAATTGCATTGCAGGTTCGGTTGTATAAACCTCTAAGCGAATTTTGGAAATGTCTCCTTCAGCAGAAGCTGCAAAAATCAATTCAGCACTATTTTCTGTTTTTAACTGAAAGGAATGATCGTAGCCATTTCCAATAATCAGCTGTTCGTCTTTGTCTTCAATATTTTCAGAAATCGATTTTGGCTCTCTGAAATCAAATGCAGAACCGCTAACATCTCTTAATTTTCCGGTTGGAATGCATCGGTCATCTACAACTGCAAAACTTGAAGAGTTAATAGCAACAACATGAGAGGTAATATCATTTTGCTCTGCACCATTCAGATTAAAGTAAGCATGATTAGTTAAGTTTATTACCGTATCGTTCGCTGTTTCTGCAAAGTATTCAATGGTCAAATCGTTATCTTCTCCTAAAGTATATTTTACCTTTACGGTTAAGTTACCCGGGAAACCTTCTTCTCCTTCCTTCGTTTTTACCGATAAAGTAGCCGAAGTTTTGGAAACTTCTTCTACTTCCCAGAATCTATTATGAAAACCTGTTAAACCACCATGCAAACAGTTTGTTCCATTATTTTGCGCTAAAATATACTCCTTATCATTTAATAAAAATTTACCATTGGCAATTCGGTTAGCATAGGGTCCAACCGTTACACCATGATATTTCTCTCTGGCACTCAGGTAATCTTCCAGTTTATCGAATCCTAAAACAATATCTATAGGCTCTTTAGCTGACTGCAAGATAAAATGCGTAATTCTTGCTCCGTAATCGCTAATTCCTATTTGTGTATTTCTCGCATTTTCCAATACTATAAATTGCGAGTTCTCTTTTTCCTGTAAAGGCACAAAGGAATGTCTAAGGCTGTTTATATTTTTCATCAATGGTTTGGCTAAATTGAAAATGCCAATATAGAAAACATTCTTTGTCCTATATTGGCATTTTTAAAAAATTACTATTCTACTTCTTTACCGAAAACTTATACACTGTTGTTGTTTTATAGGTAGCACCCGGTTTCAATACCGTTGTAGGAAAATTCGCATGATTTGGAGAATCTGGAAAATGCTGTGTTTCCAAACAAAATGCTGAACGGAAAGGATACGCTTTTCCACCTTTTCCATTTTTTTCTGCTCCGGTTAAAAAGTTCCCGCTATAAAATTGCAAACCTGGTTCTTCGGTAATTACATCCATCTGGATACCTGTCTTTGGAGAATATACCGTAGCAATAGTTTGTAAGCCCTTAGATTTATGCAACACCCAGTTATGGTCATATCCTTTACCAAATTTCAACTGTTGATGGTCTGCTTCTATACGCTCGCCAATGCGGGTTGGTTTATTGAAATCGAAAGGAGTTCCTTCTACAGACATCAATTCTCCGTTCGGGATTAATGTTTCATCTACCGGAGTAATTGCATTAGCATTTATCATTAACTCGTGATCTAAAATTGTAGAATCACCTTCTCCGCTCAAATTAAAATAAGCATGATTTGTTAAGTTAACGATTGTCTTTTTATCTGTAGTCGCTTCATAATCGATTTTTAAAGAATTATTAGCTTCTAATGTATAGGTTACTTTTACATTTAATGTGCCTGGATACCCCGCTTCCCCATCTGCCGAAATATAACTTAGCACCAATTTATTATCAGTTACCTCGTCAACATTCCAAACTTTTGCATAAAAACCATTATTTCCGCCATGCAAAGTATTTACACCATCATTTAGTTCTAATTGGTAGGCTTTAGTATCTAAAGAAAATTTGCCTTTTCCTATCCTGTTGCCATACCTGCCAATAATGGCACCAAAGAATGCTTCGCCTTTAGCCTGATAACTTTCTAATTTATCATATCCCAGTGCTACATCGGTTAATCCGCCATCTTTGTTCGGCACAACAATACTTACTATTCTGCCTCCATAATTTGTTATTGTAACAGAAGCATTATTTTCATTCTTAAGCGTGTACAGGCTTACCTGTTTACCGTCTATTGTTTTTTCGAAATTAGCTTTATCCAAACTAACAATAGTACTTTCTACATTCACAGAATCGGCACTACCTTCTGCCTGCTTTTGGTTATTATTACAGGATGCAAGCGATAAGACCATCGCTACGGTGGAAAGACTCAATAATATTTTTCTCATTTTCTTGGTTTGATTTGTTATGTCCAATATAATAATTAATTCAGTTAAACGCAGATTTTACTAAAATCCATACCCTGACCTTTTAATTTTATCCTCTGAAAACTGTTAAATAAACAGTTTATTTTCTAATGAATTTAGAAGGATAAAGAGATTTTGAGTTTATCCGAATAAAATAACTAAAATTGTGCCTGCAAACGAAGTAGCGAACAATGAGAAAATACTCTAAACAAACCCGAATACTTGTAGCTGTTGATTGTATTATTTTTGGCTTTGACGGAGAAAGACTTAAAGTATTATTGATTAAAAGAGGTTTTGAACCCGAAAAAGATAAATGGAGTGTAATGGGCGGTTTCGTTCAACCAGATGAAAGCCCCTCTGAAGCTGCTAGCAGAGTTTTAAAAGTGCTTACAGGCTTAGAAAATATTTATATGGAACAGACAGAGGTTTTCGGCAACATAGATCGGGATCCTATAGAAAGAACAATAAGTATTGGCTATTATGCCTTTATTGAAATCAACAAGTATAAGACTCAGATAACTGATCTTTATCATGCGGAATGGATTGATATAAAAGAAATACCGCAGCTAATTTTTGATCATAATCATATGATTGATGTAGCGCTAAAAAAACTTCGGTATAAAGCGGCATTGCATCCTATTCTTTTTGAATTGCTGCCCGAGAAATTTACCGTTCCGCAAATACAGGCTTTATACGAACAGGTATATGGCTCGGAGTTAGATAAACGTAATTTTAGCAGAAAACTTTTCTCTACCGGCTTGTTGGTTAAACTGCAGGAAAAAGATAAATCCAGTTCAAAAAAGGGAGCCTTTTTCTATAAATTGAATCAGGATAGCTACAAAGATAATTTTGAGAAATTTTTAAATTTTATTCCCAATCCTCAGGCCTTGCTATCTTAGTTCCAATTTCAATAACCTAAGTTTTCTATATCTGCCACTTTGCCAATGACTATTAAAGCGGGATGTGTAAGTTGGTTATCTTCTATAAGTTTGACCAAATTTTTCACTATTCCTTTTACGGATTTTCTATGTGGCAAAGATGCATTTTGTACAACAGCTACAGGTGTATCTCCTTGTCCCTGCAGAATATAAGTCTCTGCGATTTGCGCCGCTTTCTTCATTCCCATATAAACAATTACCGTTGCGTTGCTCTGCATGGCCAGCTTTAAATCGTCAGACAAAGAGCCATCTTTTTTTGTTCCGGTAACTACCCAAACACTCTCGCTTACAGAACGATGGGTTAAAGGAATATCCTCAAATCCTAAAGCTTGCATAGAACTTATTCCCGGAATAAAATGTGTTTCTATGCCCTGCTCTCTGGCATACAAAACTTCTTCGAATCCCCGACCAAAAATGAATGGGTCTCCTCCTTTCAGACGAACTACATTGCCTTTTTCATAAGCTTTTATCTTAATCAGATTAAGGATTTCTTCTTGCGGCGTATATTCTCCGTAAGGCTTCTTTCCGACATATATTTTTTCACAATCTTCAGAAGCCAGATCCAGAAGTTCTCTGCTCGCTAAATTATCATACAAGATAACGTTTGCATTTTGCAATGCTTTTTGCGCTTTCACGGTTATTAACTCAGGATCGCCGGGACCTGCGCCTACCACATATAAAACAGGAGAAATCAAATTCATGTTACAAATCTGAATATTTTTCTGCTTATCATCTCCATAATTTTTATATTCAAATGCTGAAAGTTAAAGATAAAATGCTAAAAGCCTATCGGTTAATGAACTAAAAAAATGAAGCCTACTGTACAAATTGAATATTGTCCTAAGTGTGGATGGATGTTAAGAGCGGCCTACATGGCCCAAGAGTTATTATCTACTTTTACCGATGACGTTAATGGCATATTATTAAAGCCCAGCGAAGTTAACGGAAGGTATTCGATAAGCATTGGTGACAAATTGATTTTTGATAGAAAGAGAGAGGGCCGATTTCCCGAAATTAAGGAATTAAAACAACTGGTCAGAGACATCGTGAATCCTGATAAGTCATTAGGCCATTCTGATAAAAAATAATTTACGCCGAGGCCCGATTAAAAAACACGCTAAAGATATGAACAGTTAGACACTCTCACCTAAATAACCGTCTGCATATCTAAAAACACAACTACTACATTGAAAGCATATCTTTAATACAGGCCAGGCCGGCGTAAAAATCCTTTTAATCCAATTATTATTCCATTTTCATCTCGTACAGGAAAAGTTCTTTTCCTCTTCCATTGTCTTTTACCATTCTTCTTATTGACTACTTTTAATTCGAGCTTACAAGATTTCCCACTAATTATAACACCTGTATAATGTTCTTTAAATAAGCGGGCGGAAAAAGGCACATAAAATTCTATTAGGTTATTAACATCATTCTTATATCCATTTTCTGTCAGATAAAAAACATCTTCAGTCCACTCCATAACGCCCTTAGGGAGGTATACTTGCCATTTCTGAATCCGAGCCTCTACAGCAATTTCTGTAGAATCATCAAGATTCGAATCTTGCTCCTTCTTTCCAAAGTAATTCCATCTCCTAAGAAATGAGAGGAGAGGATGTATAGTTTTCCATCCTTTTAATAATCCTATTGCCATGAAAAGAGCTAAAACTGCTAAAATTACAGATATATTTATTGCATAATCTTCAACAGCCATCTTTCTACTCTTTTTAGATTAAGCATTATTATTAAAATTCCAGAATGGTAAATTCTGTCCGCCTATTTTCCTGATGTTCTGCAACAGAACATACAACCCCATTTGCACAACGGTTAAGTAAGCGCTTTTCACCGTAGCCTTTTGCAACTAATCTTGCTCTCGCTATGCCACGACTAACCAAATAATTAACGGCAGATTGTGCTCTTCTTTGGGACAGGTCTTCATTATAAACATCACTTCCTCTGCTATCGGTATGTGAAGCCAGTTCTATCTTTATCGTAGGGTTATCTCTTAAGGTTCTCACCAGCTCATTCAATATTTCGGCTGCATCAGGACGAATATTATCCTTATCAAAATCATAATGGATATTCTCTATCCGTATGGTTTTTCCTTTTTCTAAAAGCGGATCTAATCTTAATGCTATTTCAAAAGTTTTTGATTCTGTAATGCCTTTTGTACTTATCGTTACAGAATCTGCATAAAATTTTTCTTTTTGCGCTAAAATGGTGTAATCTCTATCAGGCGATAATTCGAAATAAAATGCACCGTTATCTTTGCTGAATGTTTTAGATACCAATGAGTTACTATCTGCTAACAGACTAACTACCGCCGCAGGTAACTCTTCTGAAGTCTTCTTGTTATATGTTATTCCTTTTAAGGCAAGTATTATTTTTTGCTTAATGATACTGAATGAGTAAATGTCATCATCTCCTGCGCCACCTTTTCGGTTAGACGACAGGTAACCAGAACCTTCTTGTCCGTAAACAACAAATGAAAAATCATCATTTGCTGAATTTACAGGATAGCCCATATTTTTTACTGCGTTCCATTGGTTGCGGGCTCCTTTAGCGCTGAAGATATCTAAACCTCCCATTCCCGGCAATCCATTTGTAGAATAATAAAGTGTACCATCTGCAGCTATATGTGGAAACATTTCGTCTCCTTCTGTATTAATAGCAGTTCCGGCATTTTTAGGTTGTCCCCAGCTTTCATCTGCCTGTAACTCACTATACCAAATATCTGTACCGCCCTGCCCACCAGGCATATCGGAAACAAAGTATAATATTTTCTCATCGGTACTTAATGCCGCATGTCCTACTGAATATTGTTTTACATTGTTATACTGGAATGGTTGTATGTCCCAGCCATTTCCATTATTGGAATAGATATATAACTCAAGGTTGTTTGTTTTGTATTTTTTTCCTGCTTCCTTAGTTTTGGCAGCATCTTTTCCGGTATATGTACGCGTAAGATAAAAACCATTTTTTGCCTTATTACCTGTTATAGGTCCTACATGCAGGTCTTCTTTATTATAGATAAGCTGGTTATCAAACAGAGAGGTATTTAAAGAATTGTCCGACGAACGGTTTGCAGAATAGACTTTTAAATAGCCATTCCCTGTGCGCCCATCTATAGTTTTCAAAATGCCCGCATCAGGCTGCCCTATATAATACAGTTTACCGTTTTCTGGAAATGTGCTAAACTCGGCATTAGCTGTATTTATTGCTGATTCGTTTTTTATCTGGTGTTTTGTAGGGTTTGCCAGCCATACAATAGCAGAATCGCAACCCGCAATTTCATTTTCTACTTTTTTGCTTTTTCCTGCTTTTGTTATATAGTCCTGCAATACTTTTTTTGCTTCTACATAACGACTATTATTTTTTAATACAGTACCATAGCTTAATAAGTTATCGGCTTTACTTGCAGGGTCCTGCACTACTCTTGAATACCATGTTTCTGCGGCTTCATAATCATTCATCTTGTGATAACAATCTGCCAATCGCTCCAGATCACTCAATTTCGGTTTTTTCTTATCGGCTAATTTTTGATAGATTTCCGCGGCATAAGCATATTTATATTCTGAATAAAGCTGGTTCGCTCTCTCCCTCAATCCTGGCTGCTCCTGAGCAAATACTGTAATGTTGCCGGCTAACATCAATGCGATTAGAAAAGTATTTGATATATATTTTGCTTTCATATTTTCAGTTTTTTAATGGATTAAAAATATCTCGGGTTCATTATTCTTTTAAAACCTTTTCCAAAGGTTAATCCTAATGTAATTTCATGAGAACCATTTTGGTTACCTCTTAACCCGTTAAGCATATAATCGTAAGAATAACCAATCCTTAACCTCTCTGTAGCATAAAATTGCGCAATAGCTGCTAGGGCATTGCCCTGCGAAAGATCCTGCTGATTCTTGTCATAATCTTTATCCCACAGGTCTATTCCCGTTCTGTATGAACCACCAATCCAAAATTTATCTTTGAAAATGAACATCGCGCTGATATCTTCGGTAGTAGGTCCCTTAAACTCTTCTTTTACCAGTAAACTTGGGCGTAATTTTACCTGTTCAGAAAGATTGAATAACATACCTGTAATTAAATAGACATGGCGCTTGCGTTTGATATTTGCAGCAGTTCCATCTTCCCATCTGAATAAACTGTTTGATTTATCTCCTGATAATAAATCCATCAAAGAAACTCCTATGTACCATTTAGGATTGTAGTAATAAGTTCCTATTCTTACATCCGGAATGAAGTTTCCTATTTTACCCAGGGGCAAGGCGTTATCCAAATCATCTATAGGTGTTAACATTGTTCCATCCAGACCATACTGCGTAAGACCGGCTCCAATACCAAAACTCAAACGTTGTGTATCGTCGGCATTAAGTCTTAAACGATAGGCAAGATTTGCGTAAATAGAATTTGCGGTCTGCGAGGCCAACTTGTCTGCTGTTACCTGCACACCAATACCTAAGTTTTTATTATGGTCCACTACCCCGTCCAGCGAAAGCTGACCTGTTTTAGGGGCTCCATCTATTCCAACCCACTGGTTACGAAGTGCTGTTTGCGCAAACCACTCTTCCTTATAGCCTGCATATGCAGGGTTTATACTTAAAGAGTTAAACATGTATTGCGTAAACTGTATATTTTGTTGTGCTTGGGCAGGCAGTAGAGCTCCTACTGCTAATCCAAGACCTAATAATATTTTTTTTATGCTATGCTTATCCATATACTGATTTGTTATATAACCGATAGTTTGGTTTTATACATTGTTATCTTTTTATCAATACCCAACCTTTTTTCACTTCCTCTCCACCCACTTTCCTTAATTTTAGGATGTAGTAGTAAGTACCTTCATTAAGGTTTCCACCATCCCAGGTATTCTGGTAATTAACATCGCGGAATACTTCATTTCCCCAACGGTTAAATACAATCAGTTCGGCATTATTATAATCCTTTATTCCGACGATTACGAATGTGTCATTCTTACCATCACCATTTGGTGTAAATACATTTGGTATACGGAAACCTGTTACTTTTACAGTGACCGTAGCTACATTGGTGTAATTTCCGTTCTGGTCTTTAATACGGTAAGTGAATACATCTGTACCTGTAAAACCGCTATTAGGCTTATAGGTTACTGTTCCGTCGCTATTTATAATTGGTATTCCGTGAGCAGGATATGTTACAATTTCTATACTGTTCAAATCAAACGGGATACCATCTGGTTGATCATTTCCTACCAAATTGATTTTCACTTCTTTGTTAAATTCTGTTTCGGCAGAGTCATCATTAGCTGCAGGACTATTTGGAGTTACTGTAATCTCGGTTGGCGTATTGTTATCTTCTGCTGTACCTGAATCGTCCTCTACACCATTGTTGGACGGATCTTTAGACGTTACCATTGCATGGTTTACTACTTTACCTGCTATTACATCTGGCTGTGTAATCGTATAAGTAGCTGTATACGTCCAGGATGCACCTGGTGCTAGCGTTGTGCCTGTACCTGCAGTACGTGTAATTGCACTTAAGCCAGGCATTGGATCTGTTACCACTACATCTTTTAACGTTACTGTTCCTTCATTTTTAACTATGAAAGTATAAGTAATCTGAGTACCAAATTTGTAACCTCCTGCTGGAGCAGCACTTGCTGTTTTCACCAACGTGATTTTGCCAGTCTGTGTTACAGGAACTTCTGTAGGATCTTCTGTTCCCGGTTTTGATGGATCATCCGATTTCACCTGGGTTAATGGTGTATCTGACGGGTCTTTCGAGTTTACTGTAGCCTGGTTAGTCACTTTGCCGGCATCTACATCGCTTTGCTTAACGGTATAAGTCGCTGTATAAGTCCATGATGCACCTGGTGCCAGCGTTGTGCCTGTACCAACGGTACGGTTCAGTGAACTTAAACCTGGAAGAGGATCTGCTACAACAACATCTTTCAGTGTTACGGTTCCTTCATTCTTCACCACGAAAGTATAGGTAATTATATCGTTCAGCTTAAACCCTGTTGGTGATGTACCTGCTGTTTTCACTAAGGAAATACCTCGTGTTTGCACCACAGGTGTTTCTGTAGGATCATTGTTTATTGTTGATGTTCCAGAATTATCTTCCAGATCGTTGTCCGACGGATCCTTCGATCTTACCTTTGCTGTATTGGAGACCTTGCCTGCATCTACATCTGCTTGTGTAACAGTATATGCTGCTGTGTAGGTCCATTCTTCACTCGGGCTTAGCTTATTGTCATTACCTGCATCACTGCCAGCGGTTAAGACAGGAGTGCTTACCCCCGATACGTTATCTGTTAACGTAACATGGCTTAAGGTTACCGTTCCTTCATTTTTTACCTTGAAGGTATAAGTGATTACATCATTTAGTTTATAACCTACTGGCGCTGTACCTGTTACCGTTTTCACCAGGGTAATCTTACCGGTCTGTGTTATCGGTGTTTCTGTCGGGTCATCATTGGTTGTTGATGTTCCTGAATTGTCATCTGTATCGTTATTGGACGGATCTTTAGACGTCACTTTTGCTGTATTCGAAACTTTTGCCGCGTCTACATCTGCCTGTGTAATAGTATATGCTGCTGTGTAGGTCCACTCTTCACCTACACTTAAAATACCATCATTGCCAATATCTGTTCCCGCTGTTAATAAAGGCATACTTACTCCGGCCAGATTATCCGTAAGGGATACTGTGTTTAATGCTACATCGCCCTCATTCTTTACTTTGAAGGTATAGGTAATGACATCATTTAGTTTGTAACCACCTGCTGGCGCTGCACCTGCTGTTTTTACCAGACTTATTTTAGGATCTGTTATAGTAATTGTAATGGTTGCCTCGTTACTTTCCGCTCCGTCATTATCTTTAATTGTATATTTAACGGTTGAAATACCTGCAAAAGATACTTCCGGTACAAAATCTACTGTATTGGTTGTTGTGTTTACCGTATAAGTCCCTTCTCCCGGAATGGTAACTGTCGTTTTCTTACTATTATCGCTAGGTTCTATTAATAATATACTTGTTGCATCTATTGTTCCATCTGAGTCTGTATCATTAGCGCTTACATCGATATTTACTAATGTTGTTCCTTTTTTGGCTGTTCCGGCATCATTATTTGCAACAGGTGGAACATTTGTCGGAGGATCAATTGTAACCGTAATAGTGGCGACATTAGAGGTTGCTCCATAATCATCACTAAATGCATAGTTTGCTGTAGCCGAACCTGTAAAACCCGTAACAGGTGTAAAAGTAACCACTCCCAATGCCGTTACTGTAAATGTTCCTTTTCCGGGAACAGTATAAGTATCTTGAATTCCTGGTGTAGTTGGGTCTAAATCCAACGTTCCCTGTTCAAAGAGTCCTCCATTCGCTGTAGCATCATCATTACTAAGAGCATTGATAACTACAGACGTATTAAAGTTCCCCGTTTCAGTATCATTAACAGCAATGGGCTGGCTAAGAGTTATTGCTGCATTAATTTCAAGATTTCTGATTTCATGATAATTTGTAGCGGCGCCTGTAGAAGAAGCAAAACCGGCCATAAATCTATCAGGAATCCTATTATCAGCAATTGCATATTGCACATTCTGCAATACATGAACCCAACCGCTTGGCGTCCCTGTTCCCCCTACAAAAATATCTACATCAATAGAAAAACCTGTGTTTGAGCCCGTATTTTTCTTTATATTCATCCTTACCTTTCTATAGCCATCCTGTATCGGATTTGTATATCTGGTATCAGTAGAAATAGAAAACCTACTGCCTGCCGGCAATATCCAATCTGGATGTGCTGCTTGCCCACCTATGGTTGGTTGTGTTAATTTACCATCGATAAACGGATATACATCCGTACCGGTACGTTCCCCGTTTGGCCCAACTCCTCCTCTTAATATTACACCTCCATTAGCATATACAGCAGTAGAAAAGTTTCCATTGGTTGTTGTCTTAAATCCATCATTAGTTCCAATATATTTACCTTCACTATTAATACCATAATTTCCAAATTCATCTAAACCAATTGCAAGGAAACCACCTTTCATTCCTGGCAAATTTCCGCTCCGCTGTGCAAATCCCAAAGAACCACCAAATTGTCCCGGCTCAAAGGGCTGTTCATCCACATCAAAAAGAAAAAAAGAAATTCCATCTCCCCTTATATCAGGTCTAGTTGTTGTGCCCGTACCTCCATAGCTAAAATACTCAAACTCTACGCTCACCCCACTTTTAGAAGGAAAAGATGTCTTGATATAAGCATAACCGGTTAGATTATTAGCTACCTTGGTTAAACGTAAAAATCCATCTCCTGCCGGATCATCAATCCCGCTGGTAAGGTACGCCGGATCTGGATTTCCTCCCATAACTATTCCAGTTGCATTACTCTGCTTAAAACTATTTACATACGGAAATTGAGCATACGAGCTTATGTTTAATAACAAAGCCCATATTAACAATATTCCAAATCGTATTTCTTTTGCCATCTTGATAAGAATTTATTTTACAGATAAACTGAGGTCAAATTTGTCCAATAAATATGCATTTGTATGTATCATATAAGCGGGATGTACGACATATAAAATGGATGGTACATTACCAAAATTTAAGGATGGAAAGCATAGCAAGGTCTTTATCCAAAAAAGACTGAAATCATAAAAAACTATAAAACAACACTTAAACAAAATATTAGAAAAAATCAATTGTGAATGATTAGTGAACCTAATGGCATTTTAGTTCAATCACCTAACAGTCAATTGAAAGCCGGCATTCGGAAGAATAAAGTTTTGGGTTAATAGGAGATTAAATTGATAACTGATAAAGATTCCATAATGAAGCGACGATCAATACAACGAAACTGCTAATAAAATTAGTCGTTTTTTATCATCCTGTACTCGGATGGAGTGCATCCCATTGATGTTTTAAAATATCTGTTGAAAGACACTTTTGAATTAAAGCCACTTTCTTCTGCTATATTTTCTATAGTTAAATTGCAGTTATGATCTGCAAGCAACCTACAGGCATACTGTATCCTTAAGCCATTGATGTAATTATGGAAATTCTTACCAATATATTGACTAAACAATTGGGTGAGATGATGTCTAGGTACTTTCATTTCTTTAGATAATAAAGACAAAGACAGATCTTTATTTAAGTATAGCTTCTGTACTTCCATAATCTCTTCTAATTTTGAATAGTAAATATGGTATGTTTCGGCAGATAAAGTAGATTTCTGATATGGGTGTATTTCTTCCTCATTGTCTTCTTTATCTTCTATTTTTATTTCCGAATTTTTCTTTTTCAGGTTTTTTATTATTCTGTTTAATCTGAATTGAAAGGTAAAAATCACACCTAATAGCAGAATCAAGTAGACAATAATTGCAGGTATATTAGAATTAGTGATTTCGTTAGGCGTAAAAACTCTGTTATAAGAAATAATAAGGTATAAAAAAGCTACCATAATCATTAATACGGAAAGTATCGAAAACAGATTTACTACTTCTTTATATTTACTATCGTTAACATTACCCATTTTCCATATCCCCCAGGATACATATATAATCATTGATATTGACGTGGCGGTATATAAAACCATGATAAATGATTTTCCATAACTAATTCTGAACGATGGAACAATAATCAGACACAGATAAAAACCAGTTGCTATAATTGCCGGAGCCAGATGCATTAAAAGCTGACGGGTTTTTAGTTTGCAGTCTAAAAGCGTTGAAAGACCGAAATATATAAATGAGCTATATATTAACCCATAAGGAGCAGCCTCTTTTATATAGATTTGATTATTGAAAAAATTTCGTACTAAAAAAATATAGGAAGCGTGGAAAAGCGTTAATATGAAAAATAGATTCACAAACTTGTCTGCCCTTGTCAAATTTACCTTAAAGGCCTTAGATAATTTTATAAGCACGGATAAAGCAACAACTGATAGAATAATAATAGTTAGAAGTATAACTTTCAACATATTACGGCTCTGTAAGCATTTGCTTTTAATGATCTGTATTCTGAGGGAGAGTTCCCGGTAATTTCTTTGAAATATTTATTAAATGAGGTTTTTGAGCTGAATCCACATTCGTACGCTAAGGCTTCTATTGTGATATTGTCATCTTCGCTCATGCGCTGTAATGCGTATTGAATTCTGTATTCTGCAACTAGTTGGTAAAAGCTTTTACCCATATAGACATTTAATAGCTGCGAAAAATGATGTTTTGGTATATCTGCTTTTTTGGATAATATTTCTAAGGATATGCCCGAATTCAGATATAATTTTGATTGCGAAAGCACTTCTTCAACTTTATAAGCATATTCTTCTAAGGTTTGTTCTTCCAGAAGAGATCGCTGATAGCGTTTCCATATCGTCTGAGGAACTAAGGTATTATCATCATTTCCCAGATCCCCATTTAGAATAGTTACTTTCTTACCGAAATAAGATCTGTACAGATAAAGAGAAATCAGTGTACTACTTGTGACTAATAATGCATAAACCATTAGCCTCGGCTCAAAACCAGGATCTATAGTTTTAAAAAAGGATACAATGAGAAAAAGTATAAATAAAGCATTCAGAATACATATAACATTCAGCTGTACAAGTAACATAGTTGTCTTTGCATCCGGGCCTTCTTTTTCTCTTTTCATTTGCTGGTAGACTGCAAACGGATAAGCTGAAAGGGAAATAAAAGTTGAGATAAAATAAAGTATATAATATGACAGGCGGAATTGCCCAAAACCGGAAAAAAGTACTACTATATAATATATACCGAATAAAATAAATGGTAATGTATGTATTATTCGCTTTTCCAGAGGATAGATATTGTTTCTGGAATAATTATTTGCAAAATAGGTTAAAGGCCCATATAATAAGGATAAGGGAATACCTATATCAAAATAGATAAAAAACAAATGAAATACCGATGTAATAACAATAGCCAGCAAGCTGTTATTAAAATTGTAATTCTTCCCATATAATTTCAATAAATAGATTGCTACAGCAATGCTTAATATGATATTTAACAATATGTATTCAGTCATAAAGGCTCCCATCTACATCAACCTAAAGATTCTATTCAGAATTTCTTATAGTTTCTGATTCCCATTATCGTTCCACAAACGCAGAAACAATTAGCAAACATGCCGATATATACCGTTACAAGCTATTTTTTAATAAAACTTTTAAGTTAAAGATTAGAGATCTATTTAAATTACAGGCAAAAAACACAACAATACTTGGAATAAATTCCACATATTTTTTAGTACTCTAAGTAAACTGCTCACTTTTTCAGTTTACCTTTTAGCAATTGAAATGCAGCTCCGTCCGGATCCTGATTAATATTTAAAATTCCATCAATAGTAATTGGTTTAGAGGTAAACTTTAAAGGTTCTTCCATAAAAACTTCTACCATTTCGGGAATATCGCCTTCTCCACAGAACTGACATTGTGCTACCGGTAGCACCGAAAGTAAAAATGTTTTATGTACAGCACCTGTTTTTAGTGGTACCATATATCCTGAAAGATAAATGGGCTTTTTATTTGCCGCCATTAATGGTGGCGGAAAATAGGGTTCGTATAAACCAGAAGTACCTTTTTTTATGGTTCTGGTATTTAACAAATCCCAATATTTATTCATCATAGGTGTATGGTCTGGTAATTGGGCCTGTACCGAAATTCCTGTACAAAACAATAAAATGGTAAACAATAATTTTTTCATCTATTTTAAGTCCAAATCAAAATTCAAAAACGAAAACGGACACTATTATAACGTTTATACAATTAAAAACATCTATTTATCTGATAACACTTTTGAAATATCTGTATGATATGCCTGCAATGCAGGAATAACAGATGCAAGAATTCCCAATAATAATCCTAAGCCTAATAAATAAAACTCTTCTTTATAAAAAACATATCCTGTAAACACGTTCTGTCCTTCTTCCTGATATCCGCCTATTAACTCTACAAAACCATGTCCTAAAACAACTCCAAGCAAAGCTCCTATTATCGTTATGAAAGTACCCTCAAAAATAACAAGAAAAAATATTTTAAATCTAGATGCCCCTAACGTACGCATTACCGCTAAATCAAATTTTCTTTCTTTTAACGAATTATACAGATTAACAAAAACACTTATAGCAGATATTAAAATAATTAAATAGGCAAACCATGTTAAAGCATCCATACCTATTCCTACCAAAGAAAATAATCGCGCACTTTCCATAGCTGGGGATGCCACCTGCATAAAGGTAGACTCGTTAATCAATTTGGGAAAAGTAACAACCGATAACGGCGACTTATACTGGATTAAAAGTGATGTAATGTCTTTTCCTTCTAAGTTTTCATGAAGATGTTCATGCTCATCATCTTCATGGTGTTTGTGATGCTCTTCTCCAATTCCATGCATACGCCAAACACTACTAATATTGGTTAATACCAAATGATCGACCACCCGATCCTTCGCTTCTAAAATTCCAACAATTTTATACTCATGATCATCGTGTATATCATCATCAGAGGAAAGCCCATGTGCTCCATGAATAATTTGTCCAACCTCCAATTTATGTTTATTCGCAATTTCAGCTCCAATGGTGACTTCAAAATCTTTTTCCCAAAACTTACCTTCTTCTGCTCTCAAGTTATAAAGTTTCACAAACGATTGGTCTGTTCCAACAATTCTGTATCCTTTAAAATTGTCTCCCAAAGCCAGAGGCACAGCCATCTTAACCATTGGATTTCTGGCTACTCTTAAGGCTTCGTCATAAGGAATATTCCCTGTTGGAAAATCAACATAATAGATACTGCTTAAAATCAGTTGCATAGGGCTTCCTTTTGCTCCCACTACCGCATCTATATTTTCTGCATTCTTTTCCAGATTATTAGACAACTGGTTGGAAAGGACAAGGAGAGATGAAATGATAGCGATTCCAAAAGTCACCAATAAAACACTTAGAAAAGTACTTAGTTTTTTTACTTTCAGGTTCTTGTAACCAAGTGTCAGGATATTCATTGGCTACCTCCGTTTACCAGATATATATTTGTTATTGCGTCTTTCACCCTCTTATCATGGGTTGCAACTATTAAATCTGCCTTTTCTTTGCCTGCCTGGTTTATCAACAATTCCAATACTCGTTCTGTATTTCTGTCATCAAGGCTAGCCGTGGGCTCATCCGCAAAAATAATAGCGGGTCTATTTAAAATTGCCCGGGCAATAGATAACCTTTGTAACTGCCCTACGCTTAAATCTTTTGTGTAACTCGTCTTTTTATCTGCAAGAGCTAATCCTTCCAAAACTTCCAGAATTCTATGATTATTAGTTTTTAAACCGGCAAGAGATTGTGTCAATTTCAAATTTTCTGAAACCGTAAGACTTTGAATAAAGTAAGGTTTCTGAAAAACTATGCCCATATACTGCGCTCTAAATCTGTCAAGCTTATTACCTAATTTATAAAGATCTGTTTGATTTAATATTACTTTCCCACTTGTTGGCGACAGCAAACCTGTCATGATATTTAATAAAGTCGACTTTCCACTTCCAGAGTCTCCTAAAATCAACCAATTTTCATTATCTGTAAAAGTTGCATCTGCAAAATGTATTTGCTGGCCTGTAGGATAGGTATGAGCCAGCGATTCTATAGCAATCATAGAGTTAAAAATACACTTTATATCTAAATCTTCAGGTAATTCCTGTTTAGATTGATTATTATTTCAACAAACTGTGGAAAAATTCCACAATTCAAAAAACACAATTAAAACATATAAAAATCTCAAAACCAAACATTTACACACAAAACAACTTCTTTGGCACCATTCTGTACTATACTTTGGCATACTTAGCTTTTAAACAGCATCGAGTATCGAAAAATAAATGGTTAGTTATAAAAATTAAAATTTAAAGAGTATGAAAAATTTCATTTTATCAGCAGTAGCATTAGTATTCGCAGGAGTTTCAATGACAGAAGCAAAAACATCAATCAATACTTCTTTTTCTTTACAAGATACTGTAAAAAAAGATACGGTTTCGACCCCTGCAGATACCTCTAAAAAGGACAAAAAAGAATATTCAATGGTTCAATATACTTCTGAGCAAGATACTACTACAACACCTGCTCAACAATCTCAAGAGCAAGCAGCTCCTGCTGCCGCAGAAAATAAAGCAGAAGTTGCTTTAAATGATTTGCCAGATGCAGTTAAGCAAACTTTAACAGCAGATATTTTTAAAGAATGGGTTCCTGCAAATGCCTATCATGTAACAGGTGGCGCAACTGAGCATTATCTGATTGAGGTTAAAAAAGGAGAAGAATTAAGAACTATTAAAATAGGCACGGACGGTAAAGTTGTGAACTAATCTTAAAATCAACTATATATTAACAATTAAAACTTCTATTCTACAAGAGCCGGATTTCATCCGGCTTTTGTATTTTTGTATGGTTTCAAGAACAATCTATGAAGAATATACTAATAGTTGAAGATGACTCTACTTTTGCCCAGTTATTGGAGGGATTTTTGTCTAAGCACAGTTTCACAACCACTTTGGCCAATTCCGTTAAAAGTGCATGGCTGCATTTAGAGAAATCGTTGTTTGATCTTACTTTACTTGATTACAGGCTTCCGGATGGTGTTGGTTTAGATATTCTTCTAAAGATGAGACAACAGGATATTAAAACTCCTGCTATTATTATGACGAGCTTTAATGATGTTCGTACGGCAGTTAATGCTATGCGCTCGGGGGCGTTTGATTATATCACGAAACCAGTAAATCCTGACGAATTATTGATGATTATCAATAACGCTCTAACAAAAAAAGAGAATAGGGAAAAACCTAAGGAAGAAAACCTGGATTTTATTAAGGGAGATAGTTCTGAATCGGAAAAACTTTATAAATATGTTGATCTGGTTGCCCCTACAGATATGTCTGTCTTGATTAATGGTGAAAGTGGGACAGGAAAGGAGCATATAGCAAAAACTATCCATTTAAAGAGTAAAAGAAAGAATAAGCCTTTTATTGCCATAGATTGTGGTGCTCTTTCTAAAGAATTGGCGGCCAGCGAATTATTTGGCCACGTTAAGGGAGCTTTTACCGGTGCTTTAACAGACAAAAAGGGCCAGTTTGAAATGGCTAACGGAGGTACTCTATTCCTCGACGAAGTTGGAAATTTAAGTTATGATGTGCAGGTAAAGTTATTAAGAACATTACAGGAAAAAACCATCCAGCCTGTAGGAAGCACAAAACAACTTAAAGTTGATGTGAGAATTATCACGGCTACAAATGACGATCTTAATGATAGCGTAAAAAACGAAAATTTCAGAGAAGATTTGTATCACCGCATTAATGAATTTAAGATATTAATGCCTCCTTTAAGGAGCAGAGGAAAAGATTTAGAGCTATTCATAGACTATTTCATTAAACAGTCTAATAAGGAATTAGGCCGAGATATTAAACAGCTCAATCCGGAAACTAAATCTTTATTGTTAAAATATGACTGGCCGGGGAACCTTCGCGAACTAAAAAATGTCATTAAAAGAATGGTTCTTCTCACTTCTGGGGAAATTGCAGAAGTTAGCTCTCTTCCAGAGGAAATGATAGCATCTATTAATAGCAGCAAAATCATTGATAATAATAAGCAAGAATCTGGTGCTACAGGATTAAAAGAAATTAACGAAGTGAACGAAAGAGCTTTAATTATTGAAACTCTCGAAAAAGTTCGGCACAATAAATCCAAAGCTGCAAAAATTTTAAATATAGACCGAAAAACGCTTTACAATAAAATGGATAAGTATGGAATAGATTAATCTAGTTTCCTCTCAACCAGCTGCATAAACAAAGCAATTTCCTGCTGTAGTTTTTTCATTTTATTTAGTAAAGCCGGGCTCATTACAGATTGCCCGTTCAACTCCAATTCAGCCACACGAAGTTCTTCGCCTAATTTTTTTCCGCCAAATTGTGAAATACGTCCCGCCAGGCGATGCGACACCATAGCCAATTCTTTGCTATTTTTCCCCTTTAAAGCTATATCCAATAAATTGCTGTCTTTTAAGGTATCTTCCAAAAATGTATGTATCAGTTTATTGAATTGTTCTGCATCTCCCAAAGTCATCTTTTCAATTGCAGAGAAATCTACATTTTCTACTGGGAATGTTTGATGGCTTACACCAAAAATCTTAATTAAATCCTCTTCTCGGAATGGTTTGTGTATAATTCCATCGAACCCACTTTTTAATAAGATTTCCTTTTCTTCCGGCAGAACCTGAGCGGTGAGAGCTAAAATTTTGACATCAGTGGGAATTTGTTCTCGTAGCCGTCTGCATAATTCAACTCCATTCATATTCGGCATTCTGATATCTGTAAGAATTACTGTTACAGCGTTATCCCACGGTTCATTCAGTAAATCAACCGGATTAGAAAAACATTTATGGGCTATATTATGATTATTCAAAATAGTGGAACACAAATCCAGAATAAATGCATCATCATCTATTAGCCAAACCTTGCCTTTTGAACGAATTGGAATTGTCAACATTTCAGGT
The DNA here is from genome assembly GCF_040392825.1 of Pseudopedobacter sp. Taxonomy (NCBI): domain Bacteria; kingdom Pseudomonadati; phylum Bacteroidota; class Sphingobacteriia; order Sphingobacteriales; family Sphingobacteriaceae; genus Pseudopedobacter; species Pseudopedobacter sp. The sequence continues at coordinate 8,558 of NZ_JBEBVH010000011.1, read as the reverse complement.
ACTACATCTGCCTCAGCATCATCTACAACTTCATATTTCAGATAAACAGTAAAAGCAGATCCCTCTCCTAATTTACTTCTGACACTAATACGACCTCCTTGTTGCTCTACTAATAACTTCGTTATTGATAATCCTAAACCTGCTCCCTCTTTATCAGATCCACTTTGATCTACCTGATCTCCTCTCTCAAACTCATTGAAAATATGCTGAGTTTCTTCATACGACATGCCAATCCCGGTATCTTCAACAATAAACATAAAATGAAGATCATTTTTATTCTTTTTACACGAGACATTTAACGCTACATGTCCTTTATCGGTGTACTTAATACCGTTTCCCAACAAATTATAAAGAATTTGTTTTAGCCGGAATGCATCGCCTTTTACATAAGAGACATCTTCGATATCGAAATCGGAATAAAGTTTAATCCCTTTCTTTTCTGCATGATATTTCAATACAGTAAAGACTTCCTGTAAAAGATTTTCCATTTTAAAAACTGTTGGAGTAATGGAAATTTTGCCAGAAACAATTCGGTTATAATCTAAAATTTCATTAACGATATGCATCAAATGCTCCGAGGAATAATAAATTGCATCTATATGCTTTTTTTGAATTTCCTTTTCCTTTTTGATAAGTTCTGAAAATCCTATAATAGACTGAAGTGGTGTTCTAATTTCGTGACTCATATTGGCGAGAAAGCGTTGTTTTGCCATGCTATGGTACTCGGCTTCCTCTTTTGCTGCCTCCAGTTGTTTTCTGTATTTATTTCCTTTACTAACGTCGCGTAATATAAAGTAAAGCAATACTAAAGTTACCAGAAAGAAAACCAGAATAATGATAGTAATTCTCTTAATTCCATAATTAACTACAGCTTTTGCCTGATTATTTTTCGCTTGTATCTGTTTTACAGCTTCAATCTCAACCTGCCGAAGCGTCGTTAGAAGCCTGCTAAACAACAAATCGTTAGTATAAATAAACATCGCTTCTGTATTAAGGAATGTCTGACTTTTTTGTCGCTGTGCTTCTTCAATGGATCGCATAGAAGCTCCTACATTGCGCAATATGCTGTCTTGCCTGTTCAGCGCAATAGTATCCAACTTTACGTTTAGCTCTTCGTTAATAATGTTATATCCGGGATTTTTCGGAGTCTCTTTCTTCTTGCCAAAAATCCGGTTAAAAAAACCTTTCGATTCTTCCGCCTCCCGCTTTTCCTCCAGTTCATAGATAGTTGTCGTTAGCGTTCGTTTTTCCGACTCCAGAATGGTGCTGTCCGTTTTTCTTGCATTTTCCTCAACCAAATCGTTAATAGATTTTAGTTGACTTTCGAGTGATTTATTATTTAAAAAACCTCGTCTGTCTGCCAGGTATTCATTAAATAATTTATCTCTTTCTTTTAAAAGCTTTTTCATCGACACTATCCTTGCAAGCTGGATAGTATCATCCTGATATTTAAGTTGAAGCGAATCAATTATTGCTACAAGTTCTTTTGACTCCTTTTGTAACTGCTTGTAATTACCCTTGCTTTTCAGACTAATAGATTTCTGAAGTTGCTCTAATCTTACCACCTTCAGAGAGACATTATTTACTAAACGGAGGCGATCTGTTGGCTCAGAAACGTTTTCTACGGTATCCAGAATTTCATCAAATGCAATTTTTGCCGTCTCCCAAGCAAGATAAAGGGCTACGCAGGCTATAATGGATGCGATTACAATTTTCCATTTGATAGATTTTTGAAATTTATGTTTGGGCTTTAGCACCATATGAACAAATATATTCCTTTAATAATCTAAACGAAAAAAAGTCCTGTTACATATCAAAACTTTAAAAATCAAACTTCACGCGGGCTCTTACTCCCCACTCAGAAACTTCCGGATGATTCAGATAATTAAAACGTTTTACAGCATCTACTCTAAGTACCTTAAAAATGTTTCCTAAACCTATACTGCCTTCCATATACGGTTCATTACCTAAGGAATATGTTCTGGACTGTCCATCTGCAAACAGAGGAAATCTGTAAGTGTTACCGGTTAAATTAGGATTATTCTCCGCTCTTAGTCCTCCATAAAGCGCCTTAAATGAAACAATTTCCCGTAATTTCAGATGCTTAACCAAAGGAATTTTATTTAAGAAAAATCCATTAAAATTATGATCAATATTGAGGCTCACATAACGGTCGCTTACAAATTCCAGAAAGTTCATCAAATTATAAGCATACATTTGGTAAGCATAAGTTTGGTTTGCCCTGTGTATACTTAACAGTGGAAAAGGTAATTTCCCAAACATGTAAGCTCCCTCTGTTCTAACGTCTGAATATCCAAATTGCGAAAGGTAAAAACGTTTATCTATACTTCCACTCAGGCTATGATAATCATATTCGCCGCCTAAAACGTTTCTTAACCCCACACTATATCTCAGGTTAAAAATTGGATACTTATTTACAAAACTAGTTCGGTATACCTTACCCTGGTAAAACTTCTCATGAGGTGCATACCTTAGACTGAGCGAAACCTCACTGGTAGTCAATCTGTTTACAAAATTCTCTGAGTAAGTTTGGTAGTATAAACCTCCCGCCGGACTTTGGCTCCATTTTTTAAGCTGCAAACCATAAGAAAAATGATTTTCAAATTCCTTTATATATTCTATTTTATAAAAATCGTTATATAAAAGCATGTCATTTACGCCACGCTTAAAAGACAATAAAATGTTATCTTCCTGTATAAATTGAAGTTCTTGTCCGGGAATTTTCGTATCTCTCTGGAAACTTACCTTTATAAAATGCTGGGGAAAAGTATATATCGATTTATGATTAAAAGCGTAAGCTCCACTTAAATAATATTTCCATTTTTCGTCTTTAACTCCATAAGCCAGATAATTCTCGAAATACCAATTCTTACTAAGCTCTGTCGTAGTACGCCCGCCAACACGCAATCTAAATCCCTCTACATTATTAAAACTGTAAAAAGTATTAAATGGCCCCATATCATAACCACCCAGGTTCTGATAACCGGCAATCAGCAACGTAGCATATTTTACGGTCCTTCTGAAGGATGGAATCGTTTGTAAAGAATCTATATTTTTGTAAATACTCAATTGGTTATGTGAGATCGTATCCAATCTGTTTTCATTCCAGAAATTATCATTTCTCAAAACCGGCTTGGGTTCTACCGCAGTTATCTTCTCTTCCTTAAATACACTGTCCGGTAAGGGTTTGTTGATTTCATAATTTCTAAAAGTCACACTTCTATCACCAATAAAACCAAACCCTTTTTCCTTATTAATACCAAAGTCTACCGACAAGTGGCTTTTATTTAAATTATAGAGATTATTTTCATCGCTCTCGAAATCCAGATCAATATTCATTCCTCTAACAAAGTTGAGATTGATGTCTTTATCTACAGATAAACGGGCTTTTTTAACAGCGTATTTTCCATCAAGCGTTATATACAACTTTCCATTGAATAACATATCTCCTTTATTTCTGGCAAAAAAAGATAATTCAACCAATCTCGGCTCGGTATTTTTAACAGTATCCGTAATAAAATATTTATAAAACGTAGGAGCAGAAGTTGCAATAGGGCTTAAAAATTCATTACTAATAATAGAGATATTGTTTGAATAGATATCAACATCTTCATACATCCTTTTAAAATAGTTCTGCAAACCTTTATTATCTACATATTTTTTGTCAAATTCTGCCTGCTTTTCCCCTATAATAACTGTCTTTTTAAAATTCGGATCTTTTCTGAAAAAATTATCCGACAATTTTTCTTCTATATAAACCGGGAGGATATATTTACCACCAAACTTACCGGAATCCTGCTCCTGAAATAAAAACTGATAATTCTTAAAAAGCTTATTATTCCTGAATTTGTCAGATATATTGTCCATAGAGAATGTCATTTTCTCATATTTCCGATAAGAAATAGTATTTAAGTCGGCAGCCCTGTTAGAATCTTTGTGTTCTATAACTTTCCTTATCAGCTCGACGGCAGGGTTATCTTTATTACTATATTTTGCCTTATTCTTTTTAGTAATTACGATCTGTTTAAGCTCTTTGGCAGAAGGATTCATTAAAACCTCTATTCGTTGAGTTTTACCCACAGTAATAGGAACTATTTTTGTTTCATATCCCATGTATACAAATTTCAAAGCACTGTATGATGCACTTGTACTGATGGTAAAAAAACCATCCATGTTTGTCTGCGTTCCGGCTTGCGTTCCGTTAAAAAAAATATTGGCAAAAGGGATTGTTTCTTTCGTAGACGCATCTTTAACTACCCCACTAACTATGGTTTTTTGCGCAAAAACTTCTGTTCCTAGTAAACTCCAAATGAGCGTTACTAATACATATCTTAACATAAGATTTCAAAATTGAGATCACCGCTAAAAAGGATTCTGATGAATTACCTTTTGTAGCGAAAAATATGTTGCAATTTTAAGAGAAGTTTTCTTGACTTTTCTAATAAAAAAGTCAGATATTCTAATTTTTACATTTTGGAAACATAAGTTTCGCGTAACGATTTCTCGCCATTTAAAAGCATCTGCTTAATTATTTGCATTTCATCAAACTATATTGCATCTTTGCATCGCTTATAAAGAAAGACGGAGGGATTAGACCCTACGAAGTCTTAGCAACCTGTGCTTACAAGGTGCTAAATTCTACTCGGTTTAAAACAGGTGTAAATCGGGAAAGATAAGTAAGAGTTCACGGACTTAAATACATGCCGGATTTTCTTCATTAAGCTTTTGCTAACAGCCATAACAGATGGAATTTGAATTGTTAAATTCTTAATAGTTATGTTGCATTGTGACGGTGTCATTATGAATATCAGAGAAGAATTAAAAAAACGTATTTTGGTTATAGATGGTGCAATGGGTACCATGATCCAAAATTACAAACTTAATGAACAGGATTTTCGTGGCGAGCGGTTTAAAGACCATCCTTGCGATGTTAAAGGCAACAACGATTTGCTAAATATTACCCGCCCGGATATCATCAGAGCTATTCACAAAGAATATCTTTTAGCTGGTGCCGATATTATTGAGACTAATACCTTCAGTACGCAGAGGATTTCCATGGCAGACTATCAAATGGAAGATCTCTCTTACGAATTAAGTTATGAAGGCGCAAGAATAGCAAAGGAAGTCGCTTTAGAGGTAACTGCTTTAAATCCGGACAGACCAAGATTTGTTGCCGGTGCAGTGGGACCCACTAATCGAACGCTTTCCATTTCTCCAAATGTAAATGACCCTGGATTTAGAGCTATTTCTTTTGACGAATTAGAATCAGCTTATTATGAACAAATTAGAGGTTTAATTGATGGCGGTTCCGACATAATTCTGGTAGAAACTATCTTCGATACCCTAAATGCGAAAGCTGCAATTTTTGCCATAAAAAGATACGAGCAGGTTATAGGCAGGAAAATAGAAATCATGATTTCCGGTACCATTACGGATGCTTCGGGACGTACACTTTCCGGTCAGACCACAGAAGCATTCTGGAATTCTATGCGCCATGGCGATTTACTTTCTATCGGCTTAAACTGTGCTTTAGGAGCAAAAGATATGCGTCCGTATATACAGGAGCTATCAGAACTGGCAGATGTTTTTGTTTCCGCATACCCAAATGCCGGCTTACCAAATGAATTCGGCCAGTATGACGAAACGGCCGAGCAAACTGCTGGTCTTTTAGACGACTTTCTGTCGTCCGGCTTCCTAAATATGGTAGGTGGCTGTTGCGGAACAACACCTCAACACATAAAACGAATAGCAGAAACAGCAGCAAAATATTCACCAAGAAAAGTAGCACAGCCAGAACGCTGGATGCGTTTATCTGGCCTGGAGGCAGTAAATATTAAACCTGATAGTATATTCGTAAATATTGGTGAGCGTACCAACATTACCGGTTCCCCAAAATTCTCTAAGCTTATTTTAAGTGGAGATTATGAGACTGCACTTTCTGTTGCCCGTCAGCAGGTAGAAGGCGGTGCGCAGGTTATTGATGTCAACATGGATGAAGGAATGCTGGACTCCGTTGCAGCAATGACTAAATTCCTTAATCTGATAAGTTCAGAACCTGATATTTGTAAAGTACCGGTAATGGTCGATTCTTCTAAATGGGAAGTGATTGAGGCTGGCTTGAAATGCTTACAGGGAAAAGGAATTGTCAACTCTATCTCGTTAAAAGAAGGTGAAGAAAAGTTTAAAGAATCCGCCAGAAAGATAAAACAATACGGTGCAGCAACAGTAGTTATGGCTTTTGACGAAAAAGGTCAGGCCGACAATTATGAACGCCGTATAGAAATTTGTAAAAGATCTTACGATATACTGGTGAATGAAGTTAACTTTCCTGCAGAAGACATCATTTTCGATCCAAATATTCTAACAGTGGGTACCGGGTTGGAAGAACATGCAAACTATGCCGTAGATTTCATCAATGCAACCCGCTGGATAAAAGAAAATTTACCTTATGCCAAAGTAAGTGGCGGGGTATCAAATATATCGTTCTCTTTTAGAGGAAATAATCCGGTAAGGGAAGCTATGCATTCGGCCTTTCTCTTCCATGCCATTAGAGCCGGTTTGGATATGGGTATCGTAAATGCGGGAATGCTGGAAGTCTATGAGGAAATTGAACCGGAATTATTGGTTAAAGTAGAAGACGTTCTCTTAAACAGAAGACCTGATGCCACAGAAATCTTAGTTGATTTTGCCGAGACTGTAAAAAATAAAGGAAAAGTCGTCGTAAAGGATGAAGAATGGCGTAAAGGAACTGTAGAAGAAAGGCTTTCTCATGCTTTAGTAAAAGGTATTGTTACTCATATTGATGAAGATGTTGAAGAAGCTCGACTTAAATATGCCAGACCTTTAGAAATTATAGAGGGGCCTTTAATGGATGGTATGGGTGTTGTGGGCGATCTTTTTGGTTCCGGAAAAATGTTTTTACCGCAGGTAGTAAAATCGGCAAGGGTAATGAAAAAGGCCGTAGCGATTCTTCTTCCCTATATCGAAGCTGAAAAGGTAGAAGGAGAAAGCAGTTCGGCGGGTAAAATTTTAATGGCCACGGTAAAGGGAGATGTTCATGATATCGGAAAAAATATCGTTGGTGTTGTTCTGGCTTGTAATAACTTCGAGATTATAGATCTTGGGGTAATGGTTCCTGCCAGCACCATTCTGGAAGAAGCAAGAAAACATAATGTTGACATTATTGGCTGCAGCGGACTAATCACTCCTTCTTTAGACGAAATGGTTCACATTGCAAAAGAAATGGAACGCGAAGGATTTAAAATCCCTTTAATGATTGGTGGTGCAACTACGTCCAGAATTCATACCGCAGTAAAAATAGACCCTAATTATAGTGGTCCGGTTATTCACGTTTTAGATGCTTCCAGAAGTGTTACTGTTTGCAGCAATTTATTAAGTAACGAAACCAGCACCGCATACAAACAGCAAATAAAAGAAGACTATGCGAAAACCAGAGATAACTATAATAAAAAACGGGTAGACAAAACGCTAAAGGATATAAAAACAGCAAGAGAAGAGCAGTTTAAAATAGATTGGAATGCAGGTTTGCCTAAAGCTCCAAATTTTGTAGGAACAAAAGCTATAGAAAACTATCCGTTAGAAGAACTTCTGCCTTATATAGATTGGACGCCTTTCTTCCATGCGTGGGAATTACGGGGAGCCTATCCGAGAATTCTGCAAGATGAAAACGTGGGTAAAGAGGCTCAAAAACTTTTTGATGATGCACAAACACTATTAAAAAGAATTATAGACGAAAAACTATTAACTGCCAAAGCAGTATTTGGATTATGGCCGGCTAATAGTAAAGGTGATGATATCTCTTTAAATGTAAATGAGCAAGAAAGGGTTATCCATACTTTGAGGCAACAAAACCAAAAACCCGCTGGTGAACCGTATTATGCATTGTCCGATTTCATTGCGCCGGAAGATACAGGTTTACAGGACTATTTTGGTGCATTTGCAGTTTCTACCGGGTTTGGCTGTGATGAGCTGGTTGCCGAATTTGAAAAAGATTTCGACGACTACAATAGCATCATGACCAAGGCCTTAGCCGACAGGTTAGCCGAAGCTTTTGCAGAGAAACTTCACGAGTTGGTGCGAACCGAGTATTGGGGTTATTCTTTGGATGAAAAACTATCCAATGAAGAGCTAATCAAGGAGAAATACCAGGGTATCCGTCCTGCTCCAGGGTATCCGGCTTGCCCAGACCATACCGAAAAAGCGACTTTATTCGATATACTTGATGTTGAAAACAGAATAGGACTAAAGCTAACGGAAAGCTTTGCGATGTATCCGACAGCAGCCGTTAGCGGATATTATTTTGCACATCCGCAATCCAGATACTTCGGAGTTGGAAAAATAGCCAAAGACCAGGTAGAAGATTATGCGAAACGCAAAGGAATGGATTTAGAAACAACAGAAAAATGGTTAAGCCCTAATTTGGGATATTAGTTAGTTGTTAGTATTTAGTGGTTAGACATGCCGAATTATCAAAAGTATACGGAATTAGAAGTCTGGAAGCAAGCCAGAGATTTAGC
>NZ_JBEBVH010000010.1:0-31529 GCF_040392825.1 Pseudopedobacter sp. | reverse complement strand
AAGATTTATATGTCTTGTATCCGGCAAAAGCTTTTAATCATACTTTAATTACTATTTCAGACATGACAGGAAAGATTATCAGGAAAATAGATAATTATGATATCAGTGATTCAAGTAACGTACTCTGCGATATAGAAAACTTAAAATCACAAGTTTATTTGGTAACTGTTTCTAATGCTGTTTTTAGTAAAAGTATCAGATTTGTTAAAAATTGATATCACGATTATACTAAATAAAATACACTATAATTACTAATAAAAAATAGTAAAATATACGTAAACAACCATTAATACTAAAAAAAATAAGCAAACAAATGATTTAATTATTTTTTTTAGTATTATATATATTATTCAGAAATCGCATTTATAATATCATATTGTGTAATAATTTCTATTTTACCCTGTTCATCTTCAACCAGCACAGCCGCATTTTCTTTATTAATTAAGCCCGATATTCTATCTATAGAAGTATTCAAGTCTACAAATGGAAAAGTTGCAGTCGTTATGCTTTCTACCTTTGCAGATTTCAGCGAAGGGTTTTCTAATAATGCACTCAGAATATCGCTCTCTGTAATTTTCCCTACCACCATCCCTTGCTGTGTTACCGGAATTTGAGAGATGAACAGCGATTTCATTGTATTTATCGCTTCTAAAACTGTTTTATTTACGTCAATGGTTACCATTTCCTGAGGTGTTCTTTTAGCAAGAATAGACTTAGCAGTTAGCTTGTCATCTTCCAGAAATCCTCTTTCCCGTAACCAATCGTCATTGAACATTTTCCCCATGTATCGCGAACCATGGTCGTGGAAAATTACAACTACAACGTCATCTTCTTTTAACTTGTCTTTCAGCTGCAACAATCCTGCTATTGCAGCACCTGCCGAGTTGCCAACAAATATTCCTTCTTTGCGGGCAATATCTCTGGTCATCAGGGCCGCATCTTTATCGGTAACTTTTTCAAACAGGTCTATTAAATCAAAATCTACGTTCCTTGGCAAAAAGTCTTCTCCTATGCCTTCGGTAATATAGGGGTAGATTTCTTTTTCATCAAAAATTCCGGTCTCTTTATATTTTTTGAATACAGAACCGTAGGTGTCAATTCCCCATATTTTGATATTTGGGTTCTTTTCCCTCAAAAATTTTCCAGCGCCGGAAATCGTCCCTCCTGTACCAACTCCTACTACCAAATGCGTAATTTTCCCTTCTGTCTGATCCCATATTTCGGGTCCGGTTTGCTCATAATGTGCTATAGAATTAGACAGATTATCGTACTGGTTAGGTTTCCATGAATTAGGAACTTCCTTTTCCAACCTGGAAGACACAGAATAATAAGAACGGGGGTCTTCAGGCTCAACGTCTGTCGGACAAACAATTACTTCGGCACCAAATGCTTTAAGTGCGTCTACTTTTTCTTTAGATTGTTTATCTGTGGTGGTAAAAATACATTTGTATCCCTTAATAACTGCAGCAATAGCCAGTCCCATACCTGTGTTTCCGGATGTACCTTCAATAATAGTCCCTCCCGGTTTTAGTTTACCACTTTTCTCGGCATCTTCTATCATTTTCAGAGCCATACGGTCCTTTATAGAATTTCCCGGATTAGTGGTTTCTATTTTAGCCAGAACAGTGGCCTTAATGTCTTTCGTGACTTTATTAAGCTTCACCAAAGGTGTATTCCCTATGGTTTCTAAAATATTATTGTACCACATATAACAAATTTACCGAATTTCCTCTAGTATTTTTTAACGCAGAAGATGGGGAGTTGTTCATTAGACAATTGTATGATTAACACTTTTTATCTTTTTGTTTTTACTTTTGAATTTAGAATTATACAAAAATGAAATATAGAATATTAGGTAAAACCGGTCTCGATATCTCTGAAATAAGCCTGGGCACATGGCAGGTTGGCGGAAAGTGGGGCGAGAAATTTAATTACTCCAATGCAGAACAAATCTTAAATCTGGCTATAGACAGCGGAATTAATTTTATTGATACTGCAGATGTCTATGGAGACGGAGAAAGTGAAAAAGCGGTTGGCAAAGTAGTTAAATCCAGAGCAGAAGAAATATATATTGCAACCAAATGCGGAAGAAAACTTTCTCCTCACATCAACGAATCGTATACAACAAACGCTTTACGCAAATGTGTAGAAGATAGCCTGAGCAATATGGGTATAGAATGCATTGATTTAATTCAACTGCATTGTCCGCCAACAGAAGTATTTTACAGAGACGAAATATTTGAACTTTTTGACCGTCTTAAGCAAGAAGGAAAAATAAGGAACCTTGGCGTTAGTATAGAAAAAGTGGAAGAAGGGTTAAGAGCTATGACCTATAGCAATGTAACCGCTATACAATTCATTTTTAATATGTTCAGGCAAAAACCTATTGATGAGCTTTTTGCTGCCGCAAAAACCAATAATATTGGTTTAATTGCCCGTGTGCCATTAGCCAGCGGCTTACTTACAGGAAAATTTTCAAAAACTACGACTTTCGAAAAAGAAGATCACCGTTTCTTTAACAGAAATGGCGAGGCATTCGATAAAGGCGAAACTTTTTCGGGGGTTGATTATCAACTTGGGCTTGAAGCTGTTGAAGAATTAAAGTCTATTTTCCCTGATGATGAGCTTGCCCTGGTTGCATTGAAATGGATTTTGCAATTCGAAGAAATAAGCTGCGTTATCCCGGGAGCCTCTTCACCTGTACAATTAGAAAACAACCTGAAAGCAGACAACTTACCAAGGCTTTCTGAGGAACAGATGAAGGCTGTAAGAACGCTTTACGAAAATAAAATTAAGAAGCAGGTTCATCATTTATGGTAATGCTGAAAATATAAAGAGGTGTCCAGAAATTATTGAACCGGACACCTCTTTATTTATTTTTGTCAAAGAATATCTATTTCGATGCAGACTTTTCTGTCATTTTATTAAAATAATCGTAATAAACGGCACCGTATATTTTTGAACCATCATCTCCGGTTCTCACGTGGCACCCATCACCACTCCAGGTTTTAGTTGAAAATTTGATATGAATCTTGCCAGAAGCAGGTGCGTTCTTAAGAAAAACAAGTTCCATTTTTTGGTTAATTTTTTGATTCGCCCTAACGCCTTCTTTTTGCCAATCCATATTAAGCGCTGTTTTTTTAAGGCCAAAATCTACACCATAAGCATAAGGGTTTCTCACTACGGCATCTGATCCGTATACATTTTTACCATCTACAAATACCTGAAAATTCTGGCGATTTTTGCCATCAAACCCATTTATTTTGGCTTCCATATAACCCGTCAGCGGATTAAGTTTTAATGTACTTGCATCCAAAATCACCTCTTTATCCCGGTTTTGAGAATATTGATAGTCATAAAAAGGTTTAACTTCTAAATTCTCGACTTTTGTTTCTTTAGAAATATCATTCATCAGATCCCAATATCCCCATAGCTCTCTTGCCCCAATAATTGGTAGCGGATTAACCATAGAAGCAATCTGTACTTCTGACTTTAACTTTCTAATATGATTAACAAATTTTCTAAAGTCCTGCTCGAAAACAGACAGAGATCTAACGCGGATTTCCATTCCTTTAAGCACATCAATATTATTATAAATCAATTCTCCGGGTGTTATAGGTCTGTCAAAAAATATCTGGTGGTTGGCTTCATCATATTTTTTAACCTTTCTCACAATATATTCTTTATTATTAGAATAGTATCCGCCAAGAAATACGTAGTCTCCCTGCTTAGGCGCTGCTTCTATTTTATGATGCTGATCTGCTAAAAATATAACGCTATTTTCTGTTATTTTATCAATTTTACCTGCCCATTTTTGAAATTTATAAGTATCCGAAGCTTCGGTATATGCTATAGATTTAATGGGTAGTGTTCTAATAGACTGCAATTCCTGCAAAGAAAAATTAGGATATTCGGTATAAAGTTTATATCCTTTTACACTCCAATCATCATTTGGAGTTGTCTCCATATATAAAATATCTGGCGAGAAGCTTGCAATTTTTTTATAGCTCCGGTGAAAGTCATCCGGATTATTAAAGAATGTTAGTTTCCACCCCCCAATACCTGCATTTTGGAAAGAAAAAAATCTGTTGGTTGCAAAATTGAATATAAAATATGGAAGACCTTTTGCATTCTTATAATTGCCTTTTAGCTTTAATTCTACATTTCGATTTTTAACCTCTTTAAATCTGTAAGTTTTAACAGCTCTGTCATCTGTCTCCCTATAATCAAGGCCACTGGAAACTCTGGTTGGCTTAGTAATATCAAATGATACATCTCCATCACCAAAAGGACTTTCCAACTCACCTTTATCAGATTTTCCTATTGTAGTTTTCTCGTAGCTAATTTCTTCCCCATAAGAAAAAGAAATAACCAGCTTATCTCCTTTTACCGGGGCATTTTTAAAAGAAATCCAGTGGTGAACTTCCGGATCTCCGTTTTTATCTTTACCATATTTTCTGATTACCAGATAATCTAAGTGTTTAGGAATTTCTCCTCCGCCATAGCCTCCCTGGTTATGGTCGCCTTTTAACAGATTATTATTCAGAAATATCTGATGCCCGAAAGTAAACGCTCTTCCCAAGTCAAATTGTTTGTTCACACCGTCTCCGTTAAACTCTTTTTTATCGGTTCCGATAGGGCTTGTATTCCAATTATTAAAAGTATCATATAATTTGCCATCTATATATAGTTCTATTTCTGAGGCAGAATTATTATCTCTTTCTATGCCCTGTACAATCGTGATTTCATCGCCAACAGTAGAAAATTTGATATTTGAATTTACACCAGTAATTTTCAAAGCCTCTCCTCCAAAATATTTTTGATCGTTAGGCCCATTTAAGTAAGATTTATTTCCTTCTACCTTTACCATTTTAGGTTCTACAGTAGTAGATTTCTTTCTCTGGATATTCAAAATGGCTTCTCTTACTAACCCAGACTGTAAAAAACCACCTCCCCAGGTAACAGAAGATCCTGCGAAGCTGATTCGCCAATTCTTAGATGCAACATGTGAGACAGCTGGTTTTTGCTGACTAAAGCCAACAAATGAAACCAGAATAAATAGCAAAATGATGTGAAATCTCTTGTTCATAATCAGTATGACGTTAACGTTACCGAAAACAATTATATAAATTAATTTTTAACAAAAGAAATCAGATCGCACACTTATTTTAATTGATAACAAGCCTTATACCTATCTGCTTCTTTGCTCTGTTTTTATAATTCTATGAAGAAATTAATACATTTGCCTAGTTAAATAAGCAATGTAATGCCGAAAAAGATAGTTCGAATAAAAGATATAGCTTTAAAATCCGGAGTTTCTACAGGTACAGTCGACAGGGTTCTTCATAACAGGGGAAGGGTTTCTGATGATGCAAAACAAAAGGTTTTAGCTGTTATAGAAGAACTTAATTACGAACCAAACCTGCTTGCGAGAGCATTAGGAAATAACAAGGTTTTTGCGATCGCTGCCCTTATTCCCGATGCTAAATTAGATTCCTATTGGGAGGCTCCTGCTTTGGGAATAAAACACGCTGAAAAAGAGTTGAGAGGTTATGGCATCAGCGTAGAACAATTTCTTTTTAATCCATACGATGTTAAGAGTTTTATTAAACAGGCCCAACAAATAGCAGCTAACGATTTTGATGGTGTGCTTGTCTCTCCTATTTTCTATAAAGAAGTTTTGCCTTTTTTAGAAGACTGGAAAAAAAACGGAATTCCTTTTGTATTCTTTAATACGCAAATTACCGATTTTGGTCCGTTAAGTTATATTGGACAAGATTCTTTCCAAAGCGGACTAGTTGCGGCAAAATTAATAGATAACAGTGTTTCTGATGGATGTATTGTTATTGCTCATATTGACGAAAATATTAAGAATGCAGCGCATTTACGTGAAAAAGAAGAAGGTTTCAGGACTTTTTATAAAAAGAGAAAGGGCTTTAATATCGTGGTTTCGGAACTGACACGATCTACTGAAGAAGAATTTTCTGAACAAATGCAGCAACTTATTAAAGATTATAAAGATTTAAAGGCCATTTATGTTACTACTTCCAAGGCTTATTACATTGCCCATTTTCTGCAAAAAAATAAAATAAAAGATATTAAACTGGTAGGCTATGATTTATTGGAGCAGAATATAAAATATCTTGAAAACGGACTTATTAATTACCTGATAAACCAAAACCCGTATGGACAGGGCTATTGGGGTATTTCTTATTTAACAGATCATTTAGTTTTTAAGAAGAAGGTGCCAGCCATAAAACATCTTCCTTTAGATATTGTGATTGCAGAAAACAGCAAGTACTACTTAAATAAATATTAGTTCTTCTTTAAATCTTTATTAAAATAACAAATGCGTGTGCGCTAACAAGGTAGTTTTAATATCTTTGTAGCAATGAATACGCTTATTATACAATATAACCCTCAGATAAGTATAAAAAATAAGGCAGAAGATATACATCATTTACTGGATTCTACTGAAAAACATGCTGTTAACCAAAGCGCATGGCCCAATAAGGATTATATAGGTAGTTGCGAATTTTCTGTTTTATATGGTGATGATGCCATTGCTATTAAATATTTCATAACGGAAGATGAAATCAGGGCGGTTTATAATCAAACTAATGATCCTGTTTACAAAGATACTTGTGTTGAATTTTTTGTAAGCGTAGATAATGAAAATTACTACAATTTTGAGTTTAATTGTAATGGTGTTTGCTTAGCACAACATGGACCAGATAAAGCACACAGAACCTTCCTGCCTATAAGAGATATCGAGCTCATTAAAACCAATAGGTTCATTCGCTTTGTGAATGTGGGGACTACAAATTTAATACACTGGGAATTAACCGTAATTATCCCTTTTAAAGCTTTTTCCAGAGATAACATTCAAAGTTTAAAAGGAAAATCTTTGGATATGAATTTCTATAAATGTGGAGATGATCTGATGCAGCCCCATTATTTATCGTGGAATAGAATAGATACAGCTATTCCTGATTTTCATAAACCAGATTTTTTTGGAAAAGGGGTATTTGAGCTAAGTTAGAATACTTAAATTGTATTTTATAAAAAACACTAGTTGAAAAACTTTTTGTTATTTTTATTATTGTATTATTTGGTATTTTCCTATAGCTTTTTTTATGCCAATATCTTCAAATTCAGTTAGTGAGATTCAGGACACCTTAAGTGATAAATCTATTTATGAAGTTTTTAAGGCAATTTTCGAAAATCATCCTTTACCCTTTTATGCCTGTAATATAGCTGGGAAGATTATTTATTTTAACGAATCTGCCGTGAACCTCTGGGGACAGATCCCAAAAGAAAATGCCCTTTGGACCGGAGCCTGGAAATCGTATAACACAGATGGCATTCTCTTAACCCCGCAAAAAAACGAACTGCTAGATTGCCTTAAAAGTGAAAAAGAAGAAGGCAGTAAGGAAATATTAATCGAATTACCCGATTTTAGTTTAAAGCGCGTAATTTCTACTCCTAAATTATTTTTAGACAAACAAAACAATATCGTAGCCATTCATAATACTTTGGTTGACATTACACCTAAAAGTACCGGTGAACACCATTCTATATTTACAGATATTGTAAAACATGCTTATAATGCTATTATCAGTAAAGATTTAAATGGCATAATAACCAGCTGGAATTTAGAAGCCGAAAAGATTTTCGGTTATTCTGAAGATGAAATGATTGGCCTGTCTATTACCAAGCTTATACCAAAGGATAGACTTGAAGAAGAAACTATAATCATAAGCAAGATTAAAAGTGGACAAAAAGTAGATCATTATGAAACGATCAGACTCAAAAAAGACGGATCAGAGATAAATGTGTCTATTACAATCTCCCCTATTTACAATAACAAAGGAGTAATTATAGGAGCGTCTAAAATTGCAAGAGATATTTCCGTAGAAGTATCTCACCAACAGGCATTTAAAAAATACTCTGAGAATCTGGAAATGCTCTATTCCATAGGAAAAGCTATATCGGAGAAATTAGATGTACAAGCGATTTTACAGAAGGTGACCGATGCTACCACAAAAATTACGGGTGCGAATTTTGGAGCTTTCTTTTATAAAACAACAAATTCTTCCGGCGAAGAAATGATGCTTTATAATTTATCCGGAACTTCTCGTGAAGTTTTCGACAAAATGCAAATACCTAAACAGACAGATCTTTCCCAACTGGCATTTAATGGTAATGAACCTGTTCGTATTGACGATATTACGCATGATTCCAGATATAAGCTTACCATGCCTTATGACGAGCATTTACATATAAAAAGTTATCTGGCTATGCCTGTAAAACTCAATTCCGGAAAGGTTATTGGCGGTTTATTATTTGGACATAAGGAATCTTCGAGATTTACAGAGGAACATGAAAATATATTAAGCAGTATTGCTTCGCAAGCGGCTATAGCGTTAGATAATTCTGAGTTATTTGAAGAAATCAAATCACTCAATCTAAAAAAAGACGAGTTTATTGCTTTGGCAAGTCATGAACTGAAAACACCTTTGACTTCTATTAAAGGTTATTTACAAATTCTTTCGAGAAGTACTCATGACAAGGAAATGAGTAAACTATTTGTAAATAAAGCTTTGATACAGGCTGATAAACTGGAATCTCTTGTTTCTGATCTTTTAAATGTATCAAAAATTGAGGCCGGTAAATTACAATTCAATACCGAGGTATTGGATTTCCGCGAGTTGGTGATAGAAAGTATAGAAAATTTCTCTTACACCGCAAGATCGCATAAGATTGTTTTCGAAGACAATCAATCTCCGCTTATCGTAGAAGGAGACCAGCAAAGATTAGAGCAGGTAATTACTAATCTTCTCAGCAACGCCGTAAAATATTCACCTAAATCTGATAAAGTTTACGTTTCTCTGCTTTCCAATGATAATTCTGTAAGTGTAAGTATCAGAGATACGGGTATTGGGCTCTCTCCGGAAAGTCAGAAAAAAATATTTACGAGATTTTACAGGGCTGATGGTGTTAACAACATTTCGGGATTGGGATTAGGATTGTATCTGACCAAGGAAATTATTGAACGTCACCATGGAAACATTAAAGTAGAAAGTGAACTGGGACAAGGTGCAAACTTTATATTTACACTGCCTCTTTATAAAAAACCATAAGATTATTTATAGCTAAAACCACTTCGAAAGCATTCGTATTGGAAAGACATAAAAGTCGTTAGTCTTAACCAAACGTTTTGAGAATGCCTTGGTTCTATTTATCAATTCTTCAGGAAATCAAATAACGGTTTTATAAATCTCTCAAAAACCTCTATATGCGGCAAATGCCCTACTCCTTCTAATTCTATTAACTTCGAACCGGGAATTTCCTGCTGTGTTTTTTTGCCCAATACATCATATCGGCCCATAGTAGCTTGCACTTCCTGATTGGCTCTGTCTTTCCCTAGTGCTGTTCTGTCTCTGGTTCCTATAATTAGTAAAGTTGGCGTTTTTATATTTTTAAATTCGTAAACCACAGGTTGGGTAAAAATCATATCAGTAGTTAAGGCTGCATTCCAGGCAATTATGGGATAATCTTTATGCAAGGTCCAGCCTGCCAAAAGATTTAACCACGGTTCATATTCTGTTTTCCATTTGTTATCGTAATAGAATCTAAGCTGATAATTTTTATAGCTTTCTACAGAATTCCTTAATTCGCTCTGATAATTTTTGTCTACAGACTGATAAGGAGCCAATGCTTTATAATCTTCCAATCCAATAGGGTTTTCCAATATCAGTTTCTCTGTAATTTCCGGATACATTAATGCAAAACGGGTTGCGAGCATTCCGCCCATAGAATGTCCTAAAACAATGGCTTTATGTATTTTAAGTGTATCTAAAATGGATTTGGTATGCTGAGCCAGCTGGTTGAAACTATACTGATAGTATTGTGGCTTGGTTGATTTCCCAAAACCTATCTGATCGGGTACAATAACCCGGAAACCGGCGTCATTTAATGCTTTGATTGTTCGTTCCCAATAAGCTCCGTTAAAGTTCTTCCCATGAAGCAAAACAATATTCTTTCCATTATAATTAGCTGGCTTTACATCCATATAAGCCATTTTAAGAGGCTGATTCTGGGAATTAAAGCTCAGGAAATGTACTTTAAAGGGATAAACAACCGTAGACAGATCTTTATCCAGTGCTTCCAATTTTTGCTGCGCATTTACAAAAACTGAAAAACAGCATAGAAGAATAACGAAGAATATCTTTTTCATAGCAGTTTTTTTATCAAAAATACATGTTTTATAAAAAACGGAGTAATTAGTCTTGATTTAAAACTACAATTACTCCGTTTACACAATCTGGTGTTATCTCAATTACCCCGGCTTTTAGTCTCCAAGAGATGCCCTGGCACTTTATGCTTTTTGCTATTGGCCTTTAACCATCTATGTTCTTTTTTGACCGAATAGTTTTGTTACTTATTAAAGGCTTTGCAAAAAAGGCCAGATACATAATGTAGCCAATACTGATATAAAGTACCATTAACGCATACCGCAGCCCTATATAATCGCCTAAAGTTCCAACAATAAGTGGCAATAGCGCTCCTCCAAAAATTCCTGTACATAAGATTCCCGAGAATGAACCATGATGCTTCGTTACCGAGTTTAATGCCAATGAAAAAATTATTGAAAACATCACGGAGATGGTAAATCCGGAAATCATAAAAGCATAATAGGATTGTTCTGCAGAACCGAACAATGCAGCGGTAAGGGCAATTAAAGTTAAAAACGCTGCTCCTTTCAAAACTGTTTTGGAATCTAATATCTTCAATAACAATAACCCCAACAGGCACCCTATAGACATTAAACCCCAGAACCAGGCTACTGCTTCTGCTCCCCGAGTAGAAGCATCGAATCCATGGTATTGTTTAAGAAATTCTGACATCCAATTCGCCAAACATTGTTCTGTACCTACATACGCAACAATACCTATAAAAAATGCAATAACTTTATTATCTTTTATCAGTTCCAGATAAGTATCTAAACTTCCACCTTTTTCATCTTCTTTTAATTCAACTTTTGGAATGTTAATTGAAAAAACTAAAAGGAATACCGCTATAAATATGACGCCAAACAACCAATATAAAATAGTCCATTGCTGGTTAAGGTTTATTAAAGAATTCAAAAAGACTATAAAACCATTTTCCTGATTATTGACGAATTTATCTGACGTAAGAAAAGTAAATACAAAAGGACTAACAAAAGAACCTAAACCAAATATCAATTGGGCCAGAACAGAATAAAAAGCATAATTATCTTCGCCACCTACTGTTCTCATTAAAGGGTTTATAATAACCTGCAGCATAGCCATCCCTATACCTATTGTAAATAAGGAAAAAAGGGCTACACCATAAACCGGATAAATAGCTAAAGCCAAAGAACCTAACAAGTTTAGAGAAAATGCAATAAGCATAGCTTTTTTTTCTCCTATACGTTCTATTAACGTTCCTGCAGGTATAGAAGCAATGCCGTAAGCTAAGAAAAACGAAAACGGCAAAAACGCAGCCATGGTAAGACTTAACTTGTACGTCTCGATAACGATTGGCATTAAAGGCCCAATTATATTTGTTACAAAAGATATAACGAACCAGATCACCAAAATGACCAATACTAAAAATTTACTTCTATACATGCTTTATATGTTCTAATTGCTTTTTAAACTTTGAAAAAACATTTGCTGCACAACCTAACAATCCGGCATCATTGCCTAATTGTGCTCTGAGGATATGTGTATTTGTTATGGTATCCGGCATTGCCATTTGAGCTACCCGGTTTCTAATTTCACCAATATAGAAATCTCCCGCTTCTGAAATTCCACCACCAATAATTACCTTTTGCGGACTAAAAATATTTACTAAACTTGTAATACCTGCAGACAGGTAATCGAAGTGTTGATGCAGCACTTTCACTGCTGCTGCTTCGTTTTCTAAAAAAGCTGCAACAATTTTTTTCCCGTCGCTTCTTTCGCCGGTCAGTTCGAAATATTCCTGAATTAAAGCGGAAGTAGAAGCATAAGCTTCAAAACAACCTTTCGCTCCACAAGAACATTTTTTACCATTATGATTAATGATAATATGTCCTAATTCTGTTCCGTGATTCTGATAACCGCCGTACAGTTCATTTTTTATAATCAGGCTCCCTCCTATACCTGTACCAATGGTCAAGAAAACGGCATCTGTTGCATTTCTTCCTGCACCAAACATTTTCTCGCCCCAGGCCATCATATTGGCGTCGTTATCTGCAATGACAAATAATCCGGTAGATTGTGCAATAACCTCACCTATTGGATAATTTTTAAATCCAGGCAAATTATCGGCACCACCAATTACTATATTATTATTTACAATACCGGGAAATCCGATACCCACTCCTAAAATCTGATCGGCTCTATGATTTGCACATTTTCTGATAGCAGCATTAATCAATACAACTACATCATCGGCTGTTTCAATGTCATTTAACGGCATTAAAAAAGAATAGATGATTTTTCCTTTACGATCTACCAATCCACATTTTAGGGAAGACCCTCCTACATCAATCCCTATCGAATAAAAATCTTTCACTTAGCAAATATTTGAATTCAAAAATATCGAACAATACACCTTCCGGATTTCAATCCTAGCTAATTATGTTTCAATTTTGATTCAAATTCTTTAAAAACCAGAAAAATTTATCCCTCGTTTTTCTTTGCAATGTATTCTGTAGGCATACAATCGTAGTATTGCTTAAACGCAGTAGAAAAATAAGAAGGAGAATTGAAACCACACATATAGGCAACCTGTGCTACCGTATATTGCTTTGATTCCAGTAATTCCACAGCCTTTTTAAACCTAATACGCTTAATAAAATCTGTGGCAGATTCTCCTGTAATTGCTTTCAGTTTCAGATATAAATTAGATCTGCTCATGCCTACTTCTCTGCTAAATTTATCTACAGAAAAGTCGGAATCGCTGAGATGTTTTTCTATTGTTGCAATAGCTTGTCTCAGGAACTCTTCATCCAGCGTATTAAAAGCAATATTTTCCGGCACTATTTCTTTCGATTCCGAATAAAATTCCTTTAAGCGTTTCCTGGATTTTAAAATGCTCTGGATTTTTGCATATAGCAAACTCATAGAAAATGGCTTAGTCACATAATCATCCGCCCCTGCTTCCAGTCCTTTAATCTGATGTTGGGTTTCGTTTTTAGCCGTTAGTAATATGATTGGTATATGGCAGGTATTGATATTCTGTTTAATTTTTTTGCAGACCTGTATTCCGTCTATCTCAGGCATCATTACATCAGAAATAATAAGATCGAAACTTTGTTCTTCCAAAATCTCTAATGCCTCTTTGCCATTATAGGCTACTGTAGTTTGAAACCTTTTGCTTAAATGCGAATGTAGAAAATCTACAATTTCATAATTGTCATCTACAATAAGTAAGTGTTCTTTTTCGTCTGTTACGCCCTCTGGTTCTTCTTCAAATTCTTCTGTTTCGGCGTATTCCTGCGCTACAGTATTTTCAATAACTAAACTAAATTCTTCTGCGTTGAGATTTTCTGTTTGCACTTCATCTACAATAGGAATGTTGACTGCAAACACAGAGCCTTCGCCTTTTTTACTGTTCAATTGAATAGTCCCTCCGTGAAGATCAACCAGTTTTTTAGTAAATGCCAGACCAATGCCAGAACCTAAATTCATTTCCTGATTGTCTACCTGGTAAAATCTTTCAAAAACACTGCGCTGCTCTTCGGCATCTATTCCAATTCCGGTATCTGAAACTATGATGACTACCTCGTGACTGCTTTTCGTCAGGCTTATTTCAATAGCTCCGCCTTTTGGAGTATACTTAAAGGCATTGGAAAGGAGGTTGAAACAGATTTTTTCTATGGCATCTTTATCAAAAGACAAAGGCAATCTGTTTTCTGTTGATTTGAAACTATATTTGATTCCATTTTTTTCAGACAGAACTATAAAAGAACTATACACATCGTGTACAAAACTTACGATATCGCCTTTTGTAAGTTTTAGTTTTCTTGTTCCCGCTTCAGCTTTCCTGAATTCCAATAACTGATCTACCAAATTCAGTAACCTTCTGGTATTTAACAGGATTAGTTCGTGATACTTTTTTACGGTCTTTTCAGAAACTTTGTTGTTCATCAACTCTTCCAAAGGAGCGATAATCAAAGTAAGTGGCGTCCTGAACTCATGAGAAATATTGGTAAAGAAATCGGTCTTCATTTTATTAATAGAATCGATTTTCTCACGTTCCAGCCTTTCTAAATTAAGCTTATTGGTAGTAAATTCTCTTTGTAACCGCTCCATTTTAAGTTGATGCAGCGTTTTCATCCGTTCAGTAACAATAGAATACGCCATATAAACACCACCAATACACAAAGCTGTTATCAGTAAAAAGAACCAGTTACTTTTCCACCACGGTGGTAAGATTTTTATTTTTAACATTCTCTCCGGACTGGATTCCCCTAAAGGACCTATTGCCTTCACCCTAAATGTATAATTCCCTGCTTTTAGATTGGTGTAGGTTACTTTTGGGACGGCTACCGTTTCCTGCCAGTCATGGTCAAACCCCTCCAGTTGGTATAAATATTTGATCTTGTTCGGAGAAATATAGTTAAACGTATTGAAATTTATAGTAAACTGCTTTTGATCGTGATTAAGCTTAAGTACTTCCTGCTTGTCTATATGTTGATTGAGGATATTATGTGCATCGCCTGCAAAGACAGGTTTATTTAAAACCTCCATCCCTGTGAAAGTAAGATCCAGCTTCATCTTCTTCGGAGTCACATCCTTCGGGTAGAAGTATGTTAAACCATTTATGCCGCCAAACAGGAGCATTCCGTCAGATGTTCTATCTACCGCAGAAAGGTTAAATTGGTTATTCTGCAAACCATCTTTAATATCAAACAGTTGATAAAGCTTTTTATCCGGATTGAATTTTAAAAGATTTTTTGATAAAGATAACCAGAGATTACCTTCATTATCTGATATAATTCCGTAAACAATACCTTTTACGAGATTTTTATTATCCTTAAAAACAGAAAACGACTTTGTTTTTTCATTATAGAGATTAATTCCGTCTCGGGTTGCAACCCAAATTCTGCCTTTTTTATCTTCTGTGATGGAAGTAACAACATCATTATTCAGCTTTGATCCGGAAAAGGTATCAAAAATAAGCTGATCGGGATATAGGATATTCACACCGTTGGTTGTTCCTATCCAAATCCTGCCCTTGCTATCTTCTTCCAGGGTGGTTATTTCGTCGGAAGATAGCCTTGTTCCTCTTTTATCTAAATATAAATGAGAAAAACTTCTGGTAGATGCATTAAATCTATCAAGACCAGAGCGTGTTCCAACCCAAATCCTTCCCGATTTATCCCGCAACAGGGCATATACCATATCTCCGGCTATAGAAGCACCGTCATCTTCTTTATGTCTGAATACAATAGTTTTTCCTGTAGCAGGATTAAAGTAATTTAATCCTGCGTTGTGGGTTCCTATCAACACATTTCCCGAACCGTCAAACTCTATAGCTTTAATATTATTTGAAGCCAAAGAATTGATGTCTGCCTCGCTGTGAGAGTAATATCTGATGATGCCTTTCTTTCTGTCCCAAAAGTTAAGCCCTTTATCGTTCGTTCCAATCCATATATTCTTTTGTGGGTCTTCTTTTATAACATTTACAACGTGATCGTTCAAAGACAGGTTACCCGTGTTTCTGTTTAGGAAACTGAACCGGATATCATCACTATGGTAATAGGAAACTCCACCATAGAAAGTTCCCATCCACATCCCATGCTGCTTATCTCTGTAAATATATCTAACTGAATTCTGACTTAAAGTATAAGGAACCGATGACTGATGGAGATAGTTTTGGATACTTCCATCTTCTTTATTAAAAATGGAAAGACCTTTAAACGTTCCAACCCATAAATTACCCGACTCATCTTTTTCAATACTTCTTACATCGTTGTCGGCCAGACTTACTCCCGCAGAACCAACAAGGTGCCTATATTGCTTTACCGTTTTAGAAATCCGGTTATACTCAAAAAGGCCAAAACCTTCGGTTCCGGCCCATACATGTTGTTTATCGACAAAAATGTAGTTAATTTTTACCTTCTTGTCTATTGGGAATCTGTTAATTTTATGACTTACAGGGTCAAATTGAAAAACGCCGGCATCTGTTCCCAGCAGGAAGTGGCTGTCTATTCTGGCAATATGCCATACATTGTTAATTCCTTTATTGTAAGCCTGTAAATCTATTTGGTGGAAAGTATCTTTCTTTGCATCATGAACATAAAGTTCTCCGCCGCTTGTACTTACCCACAATCTTTCTTTTTTGTCTTTATTTATGGATGTTACAAACCATTCACCCGGTTTTATTTTTAATGAATAGTTTTTAAAAGACTCTTTTACATAATCAAACGAACTAATCCCCTTATTTCCGCCTACCCATAATACACCTTTACTATCTAAAAAGAGACTCCTGATATAAGATGACTCAATGGAGTTTTTATCCTTTTTTACCGGACGGTATACTTGAAATGAACCACCATCGTAACGGTTGAGACCATCTTGCGTTCCCATCCATAAAAAGCCCAAACTATCCTGTATAATGGTGTACACAGTACTTTGGGAAAGCCCCTGTTCTATCGAAATTGTTCTAAACTGTCTTTTAGCATCGTGTTCTAATTGTGCAAAAAGCAAGGCGTGTGACATTACACAAACTAGAAAAACCAAACTTTTTATTGTCTTTTTCATGGCATTCAAATGTTATTAGTCCACATCGCTTTTTACACAATTAATACGAAAATAATTATTTTCCGATGTCCTGATGAACTACAGCTGGCAAAATATCTGATACTTCCTGTTTATGCCCATTCTCTACCAGTACCGAGCTCTCGGAATTATCAATTTTAACAGGTTTTCCTGCAACATTCATTTCTTTATTTCCATAACTGAATACTGCTTTCTGATCTGAGGATACAATATATAAGCCCGGAGTTTCATTTATATTTAAATTTGCAGAAATTGTCCATTCTCCTATCTGTAATTTTTGTAAACCTTTTGTTACACCTACATTCTTAACAGGTTTCAGTACTTTATCCTGTATCTGAAGAATTGTCAGAAACCTTTGCTTACTTTGACTTGCAGATGTTACTCCTGCATGCCACTGGTTGCTAAACTGAATAATATTTCCTTCATCATCGGTTTTACCTTTCCAGTTTTTAGCAGGATAATTATATTTATTATGTACCGCAAGAGCAGTATTACTGCTGGAAAATACAGTAGCATTAGATTGTACAAAATCAGACTTCAATTCAAAAACCTTTGCATTAACAAGGTTAGTTTTTACTTCCTGCATTAAATACGGACTATGCATTTGTGAGGTCCATTTAATTGGCGCTACAGATTCCAGCTCATCATAAACCACTACATAATTACTATCTAACTGTAATACATGACGTCTGAATTTTTTAACTCCAGCATCTCCATATCCGCTTTTTCTATCTGCCTTTATTTTTATTTGGGCAAACCTGTCCAGCCAGAAACTTGTGGTTAAATTACCATATGCACTTGAAGCATCCCCTAAAGCATATTGAATTCTGTTACCTGTTATAAACCTTGGTATCCAACCATAACCGTCTTCGCCTAACCGTTGGCTTAAGCTATCAGCTAATACAGTACAATGCCCTCTGGATGAGCGATAATCTAACAAATTATGCGCATCGCTAAAATTAGAATAAAACCCTGTGCCCCCGTATACCTTTTTCCCTTTATAATTTACTGTAAGCGCATTTTGAGCGGCATGTGCATGTCCCGCAACTCCGTAAGGATTAGAGGTTAAGAATACATTCACATTTTTCGAAACATCGTTCAGGTTAGAATGCATAGCCACTAAACCTATATCTCTAAAATCTCTGGATTTTGGTAAATCTGTTGGTTCTTTCGACGCCAATTCAACTTTTTCCCCTTTATAGTTCAACAACCTGAATAATAAAAAATCATCATTAGCTCTAAAAAAATCAGGATATAGCGTCCTTATTTCTTTAGCATACCAAACTAAATAAGGATTATTGATTTTTGTTGATAAAGCATCGGCAAACAAACCGTGGTTTCTAACTATATCCGATAAATTTTCATGCATATCTCCCTGCGAAACAGAAGTAGATTTTGGAGGATAAGAATAAAGGATATAATAAGCCAGATTCTGCATCCAATCCTCTTCGAAATAGTTTCTTCCGGATAAATCGCCAAATAGTAAAGGTAAATATATAAGGGTCTTATAATGTACTCTGAAATAGCCATTACCTTCATGCCACCCACCATCGGTAGAAGCCAGAACCGGAAAACGGGCATTCCAAACTTCATAAACGTATGACAGCCATTTGTTTGCTTCCGGTATATCGTTAGCCACAGCTAAAGCCGCTATAGAAAAATTTCTTAAGATATGCTGCCAAACGTGGTTGTCGCACATTTGCAATTCAAAACGGTTAGGAAGATGTTTATAAATCTGGTTGCCACGAATAAAAATCGATTTCTTTAGCAGTTCTTTTTCTTCCTGGGTAAGATAATCATATCCTAAATCATATAAAGTTGCCAAGCCTTCTATAATATTTCCATTATTAAAATCGTCTCTGCTGGCATAACCTTCAGGATCCATTCTGGCTACATGTAAACCTTGTCTTATGGCCTCACTAATGAAACTTTTGTCTTTGGTTAAATAGAATGCTATACATAAATCTTTAATAGGATTAGCTACCTTATTTCCAAAACCATGATACATAAATTCTACCATTTGCTTTTTCTGCAATTCGTTCATTCCGGTAGTATCTCTGGGTCTGGTAGGTTTTTCTTCGGGCAAAGGCCTGCCCAATTGCTTTCGCATAGAAGCTACAAAAGCCTTAGCTTCCGGATTATTTTTATTGTTGGCAGAAAAGGTTTCCGCATTTTGATTTAATGACCATAACCTTGGATGCTTTTGATCTTTTAAATTCGCAAGCATTTGTTTGGCCGAAGGCGAACTTTTCGACTTCTCTGCCTTAACAATCAGAAAAGAGTTTACCGCAGACCAGTTCCATTCTTTGCTGTCTTTGGTTTTGTAGGCATATTTCCAGAACCATTTACCTTCTGCTAAATTTTGATGCACAGGAAATACAGCCCATTCCTGTTCGTCTCCTAAAAGCAAATTCTTTTGAAAAGATTCATCTGCAGAAAGTTGAATTTTATAGATTATATCTTTTCCGGGAGTACCAGGCCACAATAAACAGACTTCATTAGATTTTACTTTAACATCGTTTATAGGATAAGCCCATTCCCTAACTCTAGGGTGCAACATAGGCACCTCTATTTTCTGAACTGCTGCTTGTTGCGGTGGCGCAGCAAGCAGCAGTTGTGCAGCTAATAATAAAGCTGTTAACATATATCCTAGTTATAAGGGTTAAAGGAATCGTTATTTTTACGTGTATAATCTTTCAGGTACTCACGCATACTTTTCAAGGTCTTCTTATAACAAGCATCTACCACTAAATTTTTAGTCTCGCCCGGGTCTTTCTCCAAATCAAATAGCTGCTCTCTAAAGTTTCCTTTATCATAAACAATGTATTTGTATTTATGAGTAATAACTGCTCTGCCCCTAATCCCCAATAAAACCGTATTATCTGCAAAATCGGTTTCTATAACCAGGGTATCCCTAAGTTTGTGCTGAGGGTTGTCCATTACTTTCTTAATATCTGCTCCTTTTAAATAAGCAGGCGTTTTTACACCGGCATAAGACGCTATAGTGGTCATGATATCTGTACCATTACATATTAAGCTGTTATTAACCTGCGGCTTAAACTCCCCTATTTTTGAAATGATAAACGGTACCTTAGCAGATTCCTGATATAAAACCTGTTTCTGGTTCCACTGATGTGCTCCATAACCATCACCATGGTCACTTGTAAAAATAATGATGGTATTATCTTCCAATCCGTATTTCTTTAAACCATCCAGCATCATTTGCACATAGCCATCAACCTTTTCAATTAGTCTATTATAAGCCCATCTGTATTGCCTCCATCTTTCTGGTGCCCATTCTGTTGTTGGATAAGTTCTTGGATTTACCTTTTGCTGCTCTCTGATAATGGGTGGTTCGTGAGGTGATATCTTCCAGTTGTAGGGTAAAACCGGACATAATTCCGGAGCTGGCGGTGCAGATATGAAATCCATTTTTAAGAAATCATTTCTTGCCCATTCGCAAATATCATGAGGATTCAGGAACGACGCCACCAATAAAAAAGGATTGTCTTTATTCTCTTTCATGAATTTTGCACTATAAGCCGGGATAGCTGCATCTATAAAATCACCATTCCAGGTATTATGGATATAATCAAAACCATGTTGGGAGATTTTAGTGGTTGGCAGCGGTAAATGCCATTTACCAACATAAGCCGTTTTATAGCCGCCTTCTTTAAATATCTTTCCCATAATCAACAAAGAATCTGGCCATTGTCCATCCTCTTCGGAATAGTTTCCTACAAAACCGTTCTGGCTTGGCATTACACCGCTAAAAATAGAAGAACGGGAAGGAGTACACAAAGGCTGTGCACAATAAGCTTCTGTAAATCTTGTACCATTTGCTGCCAAAAAGTCCATGGCTGGTGTTTTCAAATCTGTATTACCAGCATTGCTCATGGCTTCCGCCGTTTGCTGGTCTGTCATGATAATCAAAATATTAGGTCTGTCAGACCTTTTACTTTGTGCCTGCCCAGACAATTGAGACAAAACCGCTGCAAGCATTAAAATGTATTTTTTCATAATCGCTGTATTTTACAACATGCTTATTTCAAATAATTATACATAGTATCTAAACCGAAAATTTCTATAGCTTCTTTGCTTGGCTTAGGTGTCTTATCAATTTCGCTAAAATAATCTGTATTGTCCCAAATAATTTTACCGCCGGTTTCTCTCGGATCTTTAGTTTCTTTAAGATATTGCACCATTTTAGCAGAAAGTTCTGCTTTTACCTTTTGATATTTGCTGTCGGCAGCAAGATTATGCAATTGATCAGGATCATTCGCTATATCATATAATTCTTCTGTAGGACGTTTAGCAAAAGCAAGATTGAAAGCTTGTTGGGCATCATCATCCTTATGTTTAAGAATAAAAAACTTAGCTGGTCCCGGATAGTTTAACATATATGGGTCTACATCTCCGTAAAGCGGAGGATCACCCGCAGGCCATCTGTCAGCTTCATAATTTTTGATATATAAATAATCTTTCGTTCTTAAAGCTCTTCCCGGATAACCTAAGCCATGCTGTCTTACAAATGCATGTCTTTCTCTCGCCAGTACCACAAACTCCCGCGAATCTTTATTATCTGCACCATTCTCAACAATTGGTAATAAGCTTTTTCCTGTCATATAAGCAGGAACTTCTGCATTTGCAAGCGTTAAAAAAGTTGGCGCTAAATCCAGCAATGTAACCAGTTCATCTGTAACGGCAGCTGTTTTAAATTTCTCGGGCCATGATACAATTAAAGGAACCCGTGTACCAAAATCGTATAAGTTTGCCAAACCGCGTGGCATTTGCCAACCATTGTCGCTACAAACAATAACAATAGTATTTTCCAATTGTCCGCTTTCTTTCAGTTGCTGCATGATCTCGCCTACTTCGGTGTCGAAAGTTTGTATTGCAGCGTAATAATCAGCAATGTCAATACGTACATCTTTAGTGTCCGGAAGGTAACCCGGCACTTTTATTTTATTAATGTCTATTCCTGCTTTTTCTCCCGAACCAACCTCGTAAGGACGATGCGGATGCAGACTGTTAAACCAATAACTCCATGGTTGCCCTTCTTTCCTGTCTTTTATAAACTCAGCAAAATTCGCGTACTTATCTCCTCCCGGATTACGCTTTCTTCCGTTCGCCTCAAAACTACCCGGCCCCCAACCTTTACCATCATACCCCACACGGTAACCTGCTTTTTCTAAAAGTTCTGGAAACACTTCGAATTTTGTAGGCAATGTACCCCACAAATTCGCTCCCTCTTCGATCCTCCAGATATCCTGACCTGTTAACATAGCCGCTCTGGCAGGTGTACAGGAAGGTGAGTTACAAAATGCATTTGTAAAACGAACACCCTCTGCCGCTATCTGGTCTATATTTGGAGTCTTAACAATACTATCACCATAAGCTCCCATATGATGCCACGACTGGTTGTCGGACATTAACAATAAAATATTGGGCCTTTCTTGCTTCTGTTCCCCTTTACACGCTGCTAAAAATACTACAGCCGCTATACAAAGGTTCTTAATACTGGTTAACTTATTCATAATTACTAAATCTTTTATTGTTCGGTTGGATTAGTGTCTTTATATTGTTTTTGTAACTTTTTCATTTTGGCATGCATCATCTTCGCCACATTTGCATAGCTGGAATCGTTATAGACATTTTTCATTTCTTTGGGATCTTTTTCCAAATCGTAAAGCTCCCATTCATCTATATCGTTATAAAAATGGATTAATTTATATCTGTCGGTCCGCACACCATAATGTCTTTTTACCATGTGCCAGCTTGGATATTCATAGTAATGGTAATAAACAGCATCTCTCCATTTTGCCAGAACCTTTCCATCATTCTCTATTATAGGTTTTAAAGATTTCCCCTGCATATCTTTTGGAATCTTCACTCCCGCATAGTCTAATAAAGTTGGTGCAAAATCTACATTCATGGCCAGGGCATCAGATACAATACCTTTTTTTATTCCATTCGGATATCTGATAAGCAAAGGTGTTCTTAAACATTCTTCATACATCATTCTCTTATCAAAGAAACCATGCTCTCCTAAGAAAAACCCCTGATCCGAAGTATATACAATAATGGTGTTGTCTAACTCACCTTCTTTTGCTAAATACGCCATCAACCTGCCCACATTTTCGTCTACCGCAACAACACAAGCCAGATAATCTTTCATATATTGTTGGTATTTCCATCTCGTCAGCTCATCGCCTTTCAGATTCAGGCGTCTATATTCTGCAACTCTTTTATCGTAAACCTTTGTCCATGCCGCTTTCTCCTCTGCTGTCATTCTATCAAAAACCTGAAAAAACCGTTGCTGATCCAGTGTTTTATCATTGGCGTGGGTAAAATCATCATCCTTAGCGTCAACAAACTTAGCTTTTGGCAACCTCGCTATAGAATCTAAATCCCTGGAAGACGCCAATTTTAAATCCCAGGCATCCCACATATCTTTAGAAATACTCATTAACTGCTCTTTTGATGCTCTTCCACGATTAGAATAATCGTCTAATAAGTTAGAAGGTTCTGCAAAAGTTTTATGATCAAACATACCTAAATGACGGGGAGCAGGCAACCAGTTTCTGTGTGGCGCTTTTTGCTGATAAATCAATAAAAATGGCTTTTCTTTATCACGAGATTCGAGATAGTTTATCGCTTTATCTGTAACTACATCCGTAACATATCCTTTTTCCTGAACTTTCTTTCCATTCTCGATAAATACCGGCTGATAATATTCGCCCTGATTAGGCAGTATACTATAATAATCGAACCCCATAGGTGTAGATCCCAAATGCCACTTCCCTATCATCGCAGTCTGATAACCGGCTTTCTTTAAGATTTGGGGATAAATCACCTGTGTACTGTCAAATACTTTATGATTATCGGTTAAGCCATTAATATGGTTATACTTACCTGTTAAGATGGTCGCTCTGGACGGACCGCAAACTGCATTGGTTACAAAACAATTATTAAATTTTATCCCTTCATTAGCTAACCGGTCAAGATTGGGTGTTGATATCAATCTGTTATCATAGGCGCTTAAGGCCTGAGTGGTATGGTCATCCGTCATGATAAAGACAATATTCATTTTCTTGTCTTTTTTCTGAACAGATTGAGCCTGTACCGTAAAGCTGAAAACGCCTGACAATAAAAAGGGAGTTGCGTATTTGAAAAGTTTCTTCATCGTTATTAAATAATATTAGCTTAGGTTCCGCAAGATTTACGAGCACTATCCACAATTTGATTTAAATATCTAATTGATTAGAACGAATTTAACCAGCTACTTAAAAAGAAGCTTTTAAAATCATCTAAAATACTTTCAGTTTTGGCTAAATATTATTTAAAGGACTAGCAGAATGTAGAATTAGCTGCTTGCGTCATTCTGATCAAAGGGAAAGAATCCCATTCGCAAGTGTATTACTTTTATGATGGGATGTTTCTCCCGCTCAAAACACATTAGCATCAGGTTAAGAACTTTTAGCAATCTAACCGTATCATAATCCCCTAACCCTTAACCCCTCCCCCTGAAGGAGAGGGAGAATCGGAAGTGCAAAATTAAGAACGGTGTTTCATCGCAGAAACATTGTACTTTTCTCCTTCTGCCTGCTCCAAAGGAGTCCCTTCGGGAAGGGAGAAGGTGCCCAAAGGGCGGATGAGGGAAACTCTTCACTTGATGCGCATGCGCTCAAAGCATAATCAGCAAAACAAAAGAGGGTGTCCAAAAAGTACTGTCTTTGTCAGGTTGAGCATTTCGACAAGCTCAATACAAGCTTAGTCGAAGCCTCTTCAGTGCTACTTAGGAACACATTTCGACTCCAATGTGACAGCATTAGTGCTTTTCAGCCATCTTCTTTAATCTTAAATTTCAAGATCTGGTAATTGGTCTGTCAACCTTACCTCTTTACCGTTTTCTTTTATAAGGGTAGCATCATTATATTCAATCGCCACATCGCCCTTTTTATTTTTAATGGAAAATGTTGGTTTACCTGAAGCTTTAATGTTTACCTTAATTATCCAATCGTCCACCAATATAGTATCATCAGAGGCGAATTGTGGTTTTGATAAAATATCGTCTTTATGATGAGTTCTGACAACAGTGACATAACGATAAGTTTTTTGTTTGGAAGAGCTGGCTGTAAAGTGCCAGTGGTTTGGATAAGGAGCAAAATGTCCTTTATCATCCGCTCGCAACCAATTAACTGCCGGATAGAAAAATTTATCTGTCTGATCTACCTTCAGTTTTTCAGGAGCGAACAGGTAAGCGTCAGAAACTCCATTAGTATTTGAAGCCTTTATATGCACCATATCTTTTTCTTCATTAACCAACATAGGATTTGTAATGGTATGCAGTAAATAATTCCACTCAACAGGCTGATCTGCCTCCAGCTCATCGTATATAAATAATAAATCTGCCCCTCCTAACTGCACTATATGTCTTCTGAAAGTTTTCAATTTGTTTTCGTCCCAGCCATTTTGCGGAGAATATTCCAGATGAGACACTTTTCCTCTTTCAATCCAAAGCGGAGATATCACTTTTCCATAAGCATTAGAAGCATCTCCAATCAGATAAGAAACTTTATCACCAGAGTAGTATCTCGGAATCCAGCCGTAACCTTCTGTTCCAATTTTCTGGCCCATTCCATTAACAAGAATGGTATTATGCGCTCTTGAGCTTCTATGCGAATAAATACTATGTTCGTCTGTGAAACTAATATGATGACCGCTGCTATAGAACAATGGCTTTCCAGCATAAAATGTGTTAAAAGCATTCTGATTTGCAGTAGCATGCGAGGTAGACCCGAAAGGACTTGAACGGAAGCTCATCATAGCGTTTTTTTTGATATTTTTCCAGCTGGACATAAAAGTTGCCAGCCCCGTATTAGGAAAAACATAAGACAAGGGCAAATCTGCCAGACCTTTTCCGGTTGGTAACGGTGTATTATCTTGCAAACGGAACCACGACAAATCTCCTGGTTTAGCCATAAATCCTTTTTTCATGATTTCTGGCCCCGCTGCTACGATCACCCTTACATAATCTGCTAAATAAGTGTTATTGGTTAACTTTGCCAATGCATCAGCATAAGCTACACGCGTACCACTGGGCTTTAATACATTTTGGTGCGAACTTCCATTCCCCGCTGATTTTGAAAATGGAGGTTGCTGAAAAATAGTATACATGGCAGAACCTTTATACCACGGATCACGGAAAAAATCGTAACCTCCAATTTGGCTATAGAAATACGGAACTTCAATTAAAGTACGTATGTTAACGTGGAAGTAAGAATCTCCTTCATGCCATCCACCATCATTATTAACACCTGGAAAACGGACAATCCACACATTGTAACAATAGTCTGCCCATTGCTTAGCCTCTGGCAATTCCCCATAAACAGCAAAAGCGGCCATGGTGAATATCCTTAGATTCATTTGAACCGTATGGTTGTCTGCAATATGCGCCTCGAAATGGTTGTGTATACGCTTAAAAAACTTATTTCCGTTTTCCTTTATTTCCTTAAGCAAGAGTTGTTTCTGTTGGCCCGATAATAGGTCATAGAAAGAATCATAGGCCATAGAACTTAAAGAAAGTAACGTAGATTCATTGAAGTCCCCTTTAAAATAAGGACTACTTTTCCAGCTTACAATTTCTTCAATTCGCTCCATTGCAGCGTTAAAATATCGCCTGTCCTTTGTTAATAGAAATGCCCTGATTAAACTTTCTGTATTGGCTTCTTCCCTATCTACAATTCTCCGGCTTTCTCTTACCAATAGGGCATTCCGCTTAACTTCAGTTTTTAGTTCTGCAACTTTGCTGGTATCTATTGTTTCTGCAATATTCCTGATATGTTTTTTTAGAACGCCGTTAGCATGCTCTAAATACCAACCACGCTCTTCTTTATGCTTAGCACCTTCTATAAATAGATCCCACTTTTCAGCTCTAATCCAAACTCTTGGATGAGTTTGAGGTAACTTTTTTATGAAATTGGTAAAAGACGGCGGGTTAAAAACCTCATTGCCATTTTCTACAGTAAATCTCAGTAATTTCGACCATGCAGTTTTCCCATCCTTTACATATCCATATTGCCAGAACCATCTTCCATTAGCATAAAGCGTTTCTGCATTATAAAACGCCCAATGACAATCTACATATTTAACATCTTTCTTAAATAAACTATCTTTTGAAATACGCAGGCGATAATTAATTTTATTAGGGTCTGGTTTATCTTTTGGCTCTTCCTCTATCCCATCTAAAGCTGCGCCCTGGTCTCCGTTATGAAGCAAAGGCCACATAAAGGCTACTTTCCTGTTCTGCACCTTTCCGTTATCCAAAGGAAAGGGAGTTGCTCTCATCTCATGCATTAACGTTATATCAGAAAGCTTAATTGTTGACTGTGCTTTCCCTTCATGAACAAATAGCTGAGAAAACAAGAAAACGATAAATATTTTTCTCATGATTTTAGATTTAATAATGTTAATCCAAATTATCTCATTCATTTATCTTATCGTTTTGAAATTGTCCAATTTCCTTTAAATTTTGAATAAACCAGAACAAAGAAAGCAAAAAACCTGTGTTATACTGGTCAATAGCTATTTATATCCCAATATATTTACATTCACCAAAATCAAAATCAATTTGGATAAAATCGAAATCCTAAACCACAGAAGCTTCATAATTTCACATAAGATTAAAACTGAAAATTATATGAGAAAAATTGCTAGCGTTCTGATTTGTAGCATAGCCTTAGTAATGGCTAAAAATCAGGTTCAAGCGCAAGAGGATTTGGGTTGGTTGAGAAATGCAAAGAAAAGCATAGTCCATCAATTGAAGAAAGCTGCCGATACTTATAAGCCCGGAATGAACCCCAGATCTGTTTATCCTGACGGAGAAGTAAGATTAGCTCCGCAAGAGGACTGGACCACCGGCTTTTTCCCTGGGTCACTTTGGTACGGATACGAAATTTCTGGCGATAAACAAATTGCAACAAGTGCCCGTAAGTTCACTTTAGCTATGGACTCGCTGAAAAACTTTACCCACACCCACGATCTTGGCTTTATGATCTATTGTTCTTTTGGCAACGGATACAGAATTACAAAAGACAAAGCTTACTTACCTACTTTAGAGAAAGGAGCAGCCAATTTATATAAGAGATATAATAAAACTGTAGGAGCAATCAGATCATGGGACTTTGGCCATTGGCAATTTCCTGTTATCATAGACAACATGATGAATCTGGATTATCTTTTTTGGGCAGGTAAAGCCTTTAAAAAGCCAGAATACGTAGATGCTTCTGTACAACACTCGTTAACAACATTAAAAAATCACTTCAGACCAGACAACAGCTCTTATCATGTGATCAGTTATGATACACTTTCTGGCAGAGCCATACAAAAAGAAACCCATCAGGGATTAACCCATGAGTCTGCATGGTCAAGAGGTCAGGCCTGGGGGCTATATGGTTATAC
This sequence comes from Pseudopedobacter sp., assembly GCF_040392825.1. Lineage (NCBI taxonomy): Bacteria > Pseudomonadati > Bacteroidota > Sphingobacteriia > Sphingobacteriales > Sphingobacteriaceae > Pseudopedobacter > Pseudopedobacter sp. The sequence continues at coordinate 3,264 of NZ_JBEBVH010000010.1, read as the reverse complement.
CATGGCCTATAAAGAAACCAATAACAAAGTTTTCCTTAACCATGCAATTGCTATTGCCAAATTCATTATGGAACATCCTAATGTAGATGAAGACAAAATTCCGTATTGGGATTATGACATTCACAACGGTGGAAAAAGGGCTCCAAGAGATGCTTCGGCCGCAGCAGTAATCGCCTCCGCATTAATAGATTTAACAAAATATACCAACAATAAAAATTACTTCTCTTATGCAGAAGATATTTTAAAATCTCTGTCGTCTGATAAATATCTGGCTAAAGAAGATACAAACGGGTATTTTATATTGAAACACAGTGTTGGCGCTTTCTTGTATAACTCTGAGATAGACACACCTTTAAATTACGCTGATTACTATTATTTAGAAGCACTTTTAAGGTATGCTGATTCTAAAAACATAGATTTGAAAAAACTAAACTAGAAGAAAAATGAAAATAAAATCATTATTCATGCTTCTATTGCTTTTTCCGTTACTAAGTATCGGAAAAGGCAAATCTTCTATCTCCGGTGAAGATTTTAAAAACCTGAATCTGGACTATCCTGGCTTAGAGAAAGTTAAAAGTTTGGTGGCAAGTAAAAAATATGAAACAGCTGCAAAAACACTTTTGGCGTACTACAAACAGAGAAATAATATTAAACATCCGGATTATAACCCAGAAGATAGAGCAAAATTTTCGGGAAAGCCACTTTCTAAAGACAATCAGGAAAAAGCAGACAAGGGCTTAGAGCATCTTTTCTTCGTTCATAAAGGTTATGGATTCATTGACTATGGAAAAGATATCAATTGGCAGCACTGGCCAATAAAAGATAACGAAATCAGATGGCAACTGCACAGAACTTATTGGTGGCTTCCTATGGGATTAGCATATTGGTCTAGTGGTGACGAAAAATATGCAAAGGAATGGACTTTACAGTATCTGGACTGGATAAAGAAAAATCCACTCGGTTTATCTAAAGAAAATGACAGATTTGCATGGAGAGCTTTGGAAGTTGCTACCCGTGTTCAGGATCAAACAGCCATGTTTAATATATTCATTAGTTCTCCTTATTTCACTCCGGAGTTTTTAATGGCGTTTTTAAACAATTATAACAAACATGCGGATTACATTTTAAACAATTACTCCGACAAAGGAAATCACCTGCTTTTCGAAGCCCAAAGGATGATTTATGCAGGTGCCTTCTTTCCTGAATTTAAAGATGCCGCTAAATGGAGAAAAAGTGGTATTGATATATTAAATACCGAAATTAAAAAGCAGATTTATGCAGATGGAATGCAGTTTGAGCTATCTCCAAACTACCATACCGCAGCAATAAACATATTCCTGAAAGCACTAAGAATGACCCAACTGGCTAATCTGGATAGTGAATTTCCGCAGTCTTTTAAAGATACTATAGAGGAAATGATTATGGCTCAGGTAAATTTTTCCTTCCCGGATTATACCTATCCTATGTTTAGCGATGCTAAATTAGAAGATAAATCGGGAATGCTTAAGAACTACAAAGATTGGCTTAAAGTATTTCCGGGTAATAAAATTATACAGTACTATGCTACGGATGGCAAAAAAGGAGAAACCCCTAAATTTCTTTCACACGCTCTAAAAGATGGTGGATTCTATAGTTTTAGAAATAGCTGGAAAGATACCGCCACCGTAATGGTATTAAAAGCAAGCCCTCCTGCTTTCTGGCACAGTCAGCCAGACAACGGTACATTCGACCTTTGGGTTAAAGGAAGAAATTTTATGCCCGATGCAGGCGCTTATGTTTACGGAGGCGATGCAGAAATTTTGAAATTAAGAAACTGGTACAGACAAACCAGAGTACACAAAACATTAACACTTAACAATCAAAACCTGGACACCTGTGATGCTAAATTAATAAGATGGAACACTTCTGAAAACCTGGATGTATTGGTTTACAAAAACCCAAGTTATAAGAACTTAGACCATTACAGAACAGTTATGTTTGTTAACAAAAAATACTTCATCATTTTCGATAGCGCTGTTGGTAGTGCTACCGGCAACATTGGTGTCCATTTTCAATTGGCAGAAAATAACGAGCCTGTATATAATCTAAAAGAGAATAGCGTTGCTACTACTTATAAAGATGGTAACAACTTAATTATCAGAAATTTTAATACCGGAAAAGCTAAATTCACAAAAGAAGAAGGTAAAGTTTCCTATTCATACAGGAAAGAAGCTAATAGACCAGCATTTGCTTTTGAACAGGATAAAAAAGATGCAAAAGAAGTAAACTTTGCTACTGTTTTATATCCATTTAGTGGAAATCAAGCGCCAAAAATAGACTTTAAAGAAGAAGCTGGAAATGATCCGCAAGCCGGAAAAATACATTTTTCACTCTTTATAGATGGAAAAAAACAAATTATTAAGCATCAGTTTTAATAATAATTTGGTTTAGTTTTGAGGGGTCCCTGCTATCAATAGATGGCAGGGATTTTTTGTTGCTACCACAGTTATTCCCTCATGATATTTCATAGCTACCAGCTTTTATTATATAAAATTAATTAACAAAATCAAGTACCAACTGTAAATTGGCACTTTTGTGTCTTGTTTAAATAGCCGAACCGGCCAACATACTTTGCCATAATGCATTTAAATCAACTTTTCTGTCTTTAATCTGGCAGGTTTGGCTATTTTTCTTGTACCAACCTGGTGTCATCCTTGTGTGTTTCTGGTGTCATCCTTGTGTATAGCTGGTTCTAAGCCGGTATTAAGCTGGTGTCAAAGCACAATAACACTAATATATTTAGCAATCGGAGACTCAAAGTCCTTTTTAAATCGAAAAAGGTGTCGAAAAGATTCAACTGTTACGTTCTGCCATTCCGATACTTCAATAAACTCAGTACAGGCTTTAGGAGGAATCTCTTTAGTATTGAGATCTCTCGTATCCTTGGGATAAACTTTTTATTGGAGTCATGCTAAAGCATTCGAATAGGCGTAAAAATTATAATGAGGGTCGCGTCATGCTGACGACAGGAAGCATCTCATCATAAAAGACATCTTACATATGGGATTCTTCTCCCGCTTTGAGCGGGATCAGAAAGACGCATGTGGGTTAATTCTTGCAACTATTAGACAGATTCTACTAACATCGTCGAAGATGAAGGAAAAAATTAAAGCCATTACAAAAATGTGTCCACACAATAGGACTCTGTCACATAGTTATCAATTATTTATACAAACACGTCAATGGTAGTAGAGTCTAAATATGCTTGGATAGCATAGAAAAGGC
>NZ_JBEBVH010000009.1:0-34141 GCF_040392825.1 Pseudopedobacter sp. | reverse complement strand
TTTTAATTGTTTTTATTGCTGGTTGTGACAATGCATTTACACAAACCAGGATTTATGCTACTGCATACGGAACTAATATTCCCGCATTAACCTCTTTAACAAATCCTGAATATGCGACTCAGGAAGACAACAGTTACGCGTCTGTCGGAAGTGGTGCAACATTACAATTGAAGTTTTTGAATATTATTCCTGCTAATCAATCTGTGTATCTGGTAGTTAACGATAATAATAGTACGGCTGTATCTTTATATAAAAATTCAGATATTCAAACTATTAGTGTAGACGGGACGATTGCTACCGGATCAAATTTTTCTTATGGGGCAGGAATTTTCCAACTTTCCGCTTCGCAAGAATCTAATGCTGTTGTAATTAAACAAAATGGAGTATTAATGACCAGAAGAGTCTATCATGCTTATTTCTGCCCAATTAATTCTCCTTTAACTTTCAATTCTTCTTCAATTACATCCTGTGGGAGTTATAACCTGATTGAGAATTTAAAATATTCCTATCCGCAACTGAAATACGAAGTTTTAAAAAATGGAGTGGTGATTCCTTCTAGTCCAAATATATTGGAAAGCGGTACCTATACCATCAGAGCTATTGATCCAGCAAATAATCAAATAGTAAATGCTTCCACTTCAGTAAATGTGACTGTTAATCCAACACCTTCATATACGCTTTCTTCAACTTATTTAACAGTTGGTAAAGGACAGACAATTGCTCTTCCCACAATAACTCCTACTGCCGGAAACACAGGTTTAACTTCTGTATTTAAAGACAATAACGGGACTGTAATAAATTCAATTGCTATTCCTTCGAATGCCGTTGCAGGTTTTTACACCTATTCGATAACGGTTTCTAATGGTTACGGATGTACAGACAATAAAAACTTTATTGTTTATGTTTCTGACTCGGGAAGTTCTTGCCCTTTAGAAGAGCGTGTTTATGCATCAAGTCAGGAATCATCAATTCCATCCATACTTATATTGCCTGTTGGAGCTGTAATAGATCAGAATAATGCGGTAGATGCAAATCTGAAAACCAATAGTAACATGTATAGCTTGTTGAACCTCTTAGGATTGACTACATTTTATCAGGAATTAAAATGGTCTGATAAAATTCCGAAGGGAAGTACAGTTACTGTAAAATTGAGTTCGAGCGCTTCTATAGCCAATGTAGCCGGAGGACTTTCCATCAGACAGCGAAAGAATGGTACTGATATAGGGAGCCTGATTCCAGTTAGAGGTGGCCTTATTGATTTGTTAGCGGCAAATAACGAAACCTATTTTTCTTTTACAGCAACGGATGATATAGATGCTATCCGTCTGATTTACGGAGGAGCTTTAGGAGTGAATACCAGCATTTATGTTTATGATGCCTGGTATACCAGACCTAAAACCAATGGGCTTTTGGCAACATGCAATGAAAATGATGTGATGGATGTTTTATCAGGAGCAGGTGAATATCTGAAAGGTGTTTTAAATGCGGCTTCTTTAACGTCTATTGTTTCTGACCAGTGGAATATTGCAGACGGAAATTTAAATACTTATGCTACCATGAACTCTATAGCGCAGGTAGGAACATACGTAGAAACAACAGCAGTGTTTAAAACGCTTACCATGCCTTTAGATACTACGCTAATTGTAATGGAAACCAATTTTAATACGCTGAATTTACTGGGAGATTTTTTATATATCCAAAGATATCTTGGTGCTGTTAAAGTTGGAGATCCGATTTACCTTACCAGCAGTATGATTACCTTATTGAATAACTTTCAGGGAACCAAGCAGGCCATTTTACTACACACGAATGATATGCCTTATGATAAAGTTGCTATAACTTTAGGCGGAACGGTTAGTGTGCTTAATGTAAATACGAAGATTTATGAGGTTTATCGTAAACCCTATATCCCACCTCTTTTAGCGAGTAATGGAAAAGACCTGGTTAGTTATTGTTCGGGAGATTTGGGAGATTTAAATATGCAGATTGTACCTTGTACTATATTTAAATGGTATAACCAGGAGAGCGGAGGTACAGAACTGGTTCCCTCCCAAATTGTGGCGTCTATCAAAAATGTTCCCGGTAAATATGAGTATTACATCCAGGGCATCCGTTACGGTTGTTCTTTTGGGAACCGCGTAAAATTAACAATAGAAGTTTACAATCGTCCCGAAGAACCACATTTAGAAATTAAACAAAATATACTGGGGTTGTAATATCAAAGATTTAAGCAGGCAGCATTTTAAGGTATAAGTATATTTTAAATGAAAGTCTGAAATAAATTGAAATTGTCCTCAGTTTTTATGTCGATTTTAAAGTAACAAATTGGTTTTAATCTTTAAGCGTGTTATATTTGGGCGTTCTTAATTTTTGAATACAATTACTTAATTATGAAAGAAGTATCCGATATAGGGGTAATAGGCTTGGCCGTAATGGGTGAAAACCTTATTTTGAACATGGAGAGCAAAGGTTTCCATGTAACTGCTTACAACCGTACTACAGATAAAGTAGAAAATTTTGTAAACGGAAGAGCAAAAGGTAAAAACATTTACGGAGCGAAATCAATTGAAGATTTAGTAGGTTCTTTAAAATCACCCAGAAAAATCATGTTAATGGTAAAAGCAGGTAAACCTGTGGACGATTTTATTGATTTATTAATTCCGCATTTAGATAAAGGAGATATCATTATTGACGGTGGTAACTCTCATTTCCCAGATACGGAGCGTCGCGTAAAATATGTAGAAAGCAAAGGTCTGTATTTTATCGGTTCTGGTGTTTCTGGAGGTGAAGAAGGTGCATTATTAGGTCCTTCAATCATGCCGGGTGGTTCTAAAGCTGCTTGGCCGGCTGTAAAACCTATTTTTCAGGGTATTGCTGCAAAAGTTGATGACGGCTCTCCTTGTTGTGACTGGGTGGGTGACGGCGGTGCTGGTCACTTCGTGAAAATGGTGCACAACGGGATCGAGTACGGTGATATGCAATTAATCAATGAGGTATACCACATCATGAAAGATGTTTTAGGTATGTCTACTGATGAAATGCATGAGGTTTTTAAAGAGTGGAACGAAGGCGAGTTAGATAGCTACCTGGTAGAAATTACTCGTGATATCTTAGCATACAAAGAAGAAGATGGTACACCTATCATCGATAAAATTTTAGATACTGCAGGTCAAAAAGGTACTGGTAAATGGACTGGTACAGTAGCATTAGAGTTAGGCATTCCTTTAACTTTAATTACCGAGTCTGTATTCGCAAGATGTTTGTCTGCAATGAAAGATGAGCGTGTTCAAGCTTCTAAGGTATTGACAGCTGGTCCTAAAGCTTCTTTCAATGGTGATAAGCAAGAAATGATCAACAACTTAAGAGATGCATTATATGCTGCAAAAGTAATTTCTTATGCTCAGGGCTATCAAATGATGAGAGCTGCGGCAGAAGAGTACGGTTGGGAATTAAGCTACGGAAATATCGCATTAATGTGGAGAGGTGGATGTATCATCCGTTCTCGTTTCTTAGGAAATATCAAAGAAGCATTTGATAAAAATCCAGCATTATCTAATTTATTATTAGATGAATATTTCGCAGATAAAATTCAGGCTTGCCAAAACGGTTTAAGACAAGTGGTTGCCACAGCTACGTTAAACGGAATTCCGGTTCCTTGTTTAAGCGCAGGTATGAACTACTACGATGGTTATAGATGTGAAAGATTACCAGCGAACTTATTACAAGCTCAACGTGACTACTTCGGGGCTCATACTTACGAACGAATTGACAAACCAAGAGGTCAGTTTTTCCATACTAACTGGACTGGTAGAGGAGGTAATACAGCTTCTACTACTTACGACGTATAAGGAGAAATCTTATCGAAATAGCAAAGCCCTTCCAGAATTGGAGGGGCTTTTTTTTATCAAAAGCAAACTCTTATTTTTTACTATTGAAAGTAACTTCCCTTAATTGAGTTTTTACTGCACTTCAATTTTTGTTACGTATATTTGGAGTAGGCTTATGGCAGAGAATCATCAACTTAAGTTAGCAAACGAATTCGTTCAATTTACCAATAGAAATATTTTTCTTACTGGTAAGGCCGGTACCGGTAAAACAACTTTTTTGCATAATTTAAGAAAGAACTGTCCGAAACGGACGGTTGTTGTTGCACCTACGGGGGTTGCTGCAATCAATGCAGGTGGTGCCACCATTCATTCTTTTTTTCAACTACCATTTGGTCCTTACATTCCTAATCAGGATAAAGCAAGAAGCGCATCAGCTTTAAGAATTCGGGGAGAAAAAATCAATCTTATTAAAAGTATAGACCTTTTGGTAATTGATGAGATTAGTATGGTTCGTTCAGATACTTTAGACCATATTGATGAAGTGCTGCGCAGATATCGGGACAAAACCAGACCTTTTGGAGGAGTGCAGTTGTTAATGATAGGCGACCTACATCAGCTTTCTCCTGTAGTTAAAGATGATGAATGGACTTTGTTGAAAGACTATTATTCGAACCCCTATTTTTTTAGTAGTAGAGCCTTGCAAGAAAGTTATCCGGTGGCTATTGAGTTAAAGCATATTTATCGCCAATCAGATGATTTATTTATTGGTTTACTGAATAAGGTTAGAGAGAATAAAATAGATCTGGAGGTGCTGAATGCACTTAATCAGCGGTATATAGAAAATTTCAGTCCGGAAGAAGATGAGGGATATATCACCCTGACTTCCCATAACTATTCAGCAAATCAGATCAATGATGAAAAGCTGGGAAAGATTAAAGTGAAAAGCCACATTTTTAAAGCTGATATTTCCGGAGATTTTCCAGAGTTTTCTTATCCAAATGCAGAAGAGTTGGAACTGAAAGTGGGGGCACAGGTGATGTTCGTTAAAAATGATTCATCCAGGGATAAGCTTTATTATAACGGAAAAATTGGAAAAATTACCAGAATAGAAGATGATGTGATTTGGGTAAAATGTCCTCAGGATTTAGACGAGATATATGTACGTAAGGCCGAATGGCAGAATGTTAAATATGAATTGAATCCTGATACGAAAGAAATAGAGGAAAAGCAGGTTGGCAGTTTTGTTCAATATCCACTAAGGACAGCCTGGGCGATAACAATTCATAAAAGTCAGGGGCTAACTTTTGATAAAGCGATTATAGATGCAAATGCAGCTTTTGCTCACGGCCAGGTTTATGTGGCATTAAGCCGTTGTAGAAGTTTTGAAGGAATGGTGCTTCGTTCTCCTTTAACCTTCAACAGCATAAAAACCGATGGAGTAGTTGCTCATTACACCAGGGAAGCAGAAAATAATGTGCCAAATTCTGAGCAATTGCAACAGGCAAAAGCATTTTTTCAGCAAGGACTTTTGTATGAACTTTTTGATTTCAAGGATATTAAAGGAACGTTATTTCAATGTAAAAGAATTGCCGAGGACTATCATCAGGTAATTTCAATTGGATTTTTAGATAATGTAAATCAGATAAGGGAAAATGCTGAAAAGCATATTTATGCTGTTTCGGAATCGTATAAAAAACATTTAAACGTTCAGTTGCGGCAAAATGAATTGCCTGAAGAGAATGAGGAGCTTCAGGAAAAGGTAAAGAAAGCTTGTTATTATTTTATCGATCAAATCGACACGGTGATTATCGCAGGAATGGATAAAGTTAGCTTTGAAGCCGATAATAAAGCCGTTAAGGAAAATATGAATGAAGTGCTTAACAAGTTAAAAAAAGAGGTTTTTATTAAGCGTTCGGTTCTGAAGAACAGTTTGGGTGGGTTCGAGACATTAAGTTATATCAAATGCCGGGCAAATGCCGAAATTGATTTCATCAATCAGGAAAAAGCTCAGACAACAATTAAGAAGGAAACCAAAGTTTCCGCCGGAATAAAACATCCGGAACTTTATAAAACTATAAAAACCTGGCGCGATGACCTGGCTGCGGATAACAATGTTCCGGTATATATGATCCTTCCGCAAAAAGCCTTAACCGAATTGGTGAACAAATTGCCTTCTAATTTTGCTGAACTGGAAAGTGTAAAAGGAATTGGCAAAACAAAGATAAAACAGTTTGGTGCCGAAATTCTTGGAATGGTAGCAGAATATTGCGAGAAACGGAATATTTCTCAAACACCGTTGCAGCTTTTAGTGAAAGTTAATAAACCCGAAAAGGCAGATACGAAAAAACTTTCTTTAAATGCTTTTAATGAGGGGAAAACGGTGGAGGAAATAGCATCAGACCGGGGCTTAACGGTGTCTACTATAGAAAGCCATTTAATCCATTTTATAGGTATTGGCGAATTGAGTATCAATAAGCTTGTAGAAAAGGATAAAATACAGACCATCCAGCAATATATTGAAGATTCTAAACCGATTAGCGCAACGCAAATTAAAGAAGCCTTAGACGAAAGCATAAGCTATACAGATATTAAAGCGGTGATGAAACATCTTACTTTTAAAGATTATTTAGAGTAAACTTTTGTTTACCGCCTGTTTATTGTTTAAATTAGTTTTATTCTTATTATCACAAGATGTTCTCTATAAACTTTTCTGTAATATTGGTCTGAAAGTCCGTGAAACTCCGCTAAAGTCCACAAAAGTCCGTAAAACTCCGTTCATGCAATAGTCTTGCTTCGCTCTTGCTTAAGCCTTGGTTCGCTCTTGCTTCTGGTGTTATTCGATACATGATTTGGTTTTTCCGAAGGAATCCCGAAGCGGTTTGGTAGAAAGGCGGTAAATGCAGGACGCTGTGAACTAGACACATGTACTATTAATAGATAGACATTGCTAACCTGAAGTGGAATTTTTCAATCGTTTTCTATTTCATTTTTACAATAAAAACATAAAAAGCTTGGCTTTGCGTCAAGTTAATCATTATTTTTATGGCAAATAAAACTACTATTTATGCAATACGACGTTATCGTTATTGGTTCTGGACCTGGTGGTTATGTTGCTGCAATTCGTTCGGCACAACTGGGACTTAAAACTGCCATGATTGAAAAATACGCTACTTTTGGAGGAACCTGTTTAAATGTGGGATGTATCCCTTCTAAGGCACTATTAGACTCATCAGAGCATTTTCATAACGCACAGCACACATTTGCAGAGCATGGTATTGATGTGAAAGATGTGAAGGTCAATATCAAGCAAATGATTAAAAGGAAAAATGAAGTGATTTCGCAAAATACAGCGGGTATAACTTTCTTGATGAAGAAGAATAAAGTTGATACCTATGAAGGTGTAGGATCTTTTAAAGATAAAAATACAATCAAAATCACTTTGACTAAAGGAGGCGAGCAGGAGATTACAGGTAAAAATGTCATTATTGCAACTGGATCTAAACCAACAGCTTTACCATTTTTACCAATAGATAAGAAAAGAATCATTACATCTACAGAGGCTTTAAATCTAACAGAAGTTCCAAAAACTTTAACCGTAATTGGTGGTGGGGTAATCGGTTTGGAATTAGGCTCTGTATATGCCCGCTTAGGATCCAAAGTTACTGTAGTAGAATTTGCAGATTCTATAATTGCTACTATGGATGGTGGTTTAGGAAAGGAACTTCAAAAGGTATTGAAAAAATCTTTGGGGATGGAATTTTTATTAGGCCACAAGGTTACGGGAGCAAAAAATAATGGTAAATCAACAACAGTAGAGGCGTTAGATGCAAAGGGAAATACAGTGAAGGTAGAGGGCGACTATTGTATTGTAGCCGTAGGAAGAACAGCTTATACTGATGGTTTAGGATTAGAGAATATAGGCATTAAACTGGAAGAAAGAGGTAGAAAAATTCCGGTAAATGCACATTTGGAAACTCCGGTAAAAGGAATATATGCTATTGGCGATGTGGTTGCCGGTGCAATGTTGGCACATAAGGCCGAAGAAGAAGGTGTTTTTGTTGCAGAAAGTATTGCCGGTCAAAAACCGCACATTAATTATAACTTGATTCCGGGTGTAGTTTATACCTGGCCAGAGGTCGCTTCGGTTGGACTTACAGAAGAACAATTAAAAGAACAAGGAAAAAAATATAAATCAGGTTCTTTCCCATTTAAGGCGAGCGGCAGGGCAAAGGCAAGTATGGATACAGATGGATTTGTAAAAGTTTTGGCAGATACAGAAACAGATGAAATTCTTGGTGTTCATATGATAGGGCCTCGTGTAGCAGATATGATTGCAGAAGCAGTAGTTGCTATGGAATTCAGGGCGAGTGCAGAAGACATTGCCAGAATTTGTCATGCACATCCCACTTATACAGAAGCATTTAAAGAAGCTGCTTTAGCGGCTACAGATAATAGAGCAATTCATATGTAAATAATTGTATCTATAAATAAAAAAAGGCCTGCTATTAGTAAGCCTTTTTTTATTTATATTGGGGGTTTTGTAAACTATATGAAATATTGCGTTTTATTTATTCTTTTTAAAATACTGTCCTTTAGTCTATCCGCTCAGATAAAAGAGACTTTTATAAAAGGCCAGTTAGAATTAGAGAGTGGGGAAATTTATCAAGGGTATTTTAAAAGGGTGACTTTAAAGAATATAAAAAATGGCGTTACTTTTAAAAAGGAACTTTCTGATGATGAACAATATTATAAGGCTTCTGATGTAAAAGAAGCAAGATTTGAAACAGGCGAGATTTTTAGGACAATATCCTCTGTGAATGTTGTCAATCAGAAAAAAGAGATTTTCCTCGCTTCGTTGCTGATTGATGGAAAGGCATCATTATACGAAAGTGTATCTGAAGAAGATTTTATTTACATACTTGCCAAAGAAGGAGAGTATGTTTGGTTACAAAATGATAAAATTGAAGATGGTAATCTTAGAAAGTACTATTTCAGGAATAAACTTGCAGCCGTTTTATCGTCGGAAAAAGTAAGCTACTCTTCTTTCGATAATATTAGTTTAAATGATAAAGATCTGATTAGTATAGTTAGCCTGTATAACAGTCATTACTCTTCAAAAAATATAATTGTCCAAAAAAATGTCGAAAAGTTAAAATATTTAATAGTGGGGCTTAGTGGTATGTATAAAAATAATAATGAACAAGAATATAATGCTTCTATTGTTTATCGTTCATTTTTTCCTTCCATTAGTCAATCTACATCATTCAATATAGCACTTAATTATTATTACAATTTATATGTTGACGAATCAGCTAATTTGAAGAGGCGGCTGTATACATTACCTATATTTCTTCACCAGACTTTTTTAAAAAAATCTGTAAGACCATATGTTGATGTGGGCTTAAACGTAAGTTATATAAACGATGAGTTTTATGAAGCTTATTATCAGAAAGGATTCCAAAAAACTTATGGCTTTGGTCTTTTAGTCGGAGGAGGAATAGAAGCAGATATTTTTAAATATTTTCAGGTTAAAGCAGAATATAAATTTGAGAATTATAGTCATATGGTGATGTTAGGTTTTGCTCGCGTAATTAAGCTTTAACAAACAAGGCTGTCTCAAAGTTCCTTCCAGAAGGAGGATAATCTTTAAGACAGCCCATCTTTACTGTTAGTTATTTACCAACGGGAATAGATAATAGTGGTACATGTGAATTTGAAGCCATTATTCTGGTTTTACTTCTATGAATTAAAGACGACCAAAATCCATATCTGTAAGGGATCATAATCAGGATGTCTGCTTTTATATCCAAAACTTCATTTTCTATTTCCTTAATCACAGAATCGGATTCTACTTCTTTATAAGTATGGTGAATATTCTTTAGCTGCAAGTCTATTTTTTTCTTGGTAAATGAAGCCTCCAATTTACTTATCCCCTGGTGAACGTGAAATATTTCTACTTCGGCATTCATGGTTTCTGCAAAAGCTTTTATCTTTTCTAAGATTAGGGAGTGCACTCCTCTAAGGATATCACAAGCGAATAAAATTCTTTTTATTCCGTTATATTTTGCATCTAATGGAATTGCAAGAACAGGAAGTTTGAAACGGCTGATAGCTGCAGTTGTGGTATTTCCGAAAATATCCTGGGAAATAGATTTCTTTGCAGTTCCCATCACAATTAAATCTGCCTGATGTGCTTCAATAATATTTTCCAGTTCTTCTTCCATGTTAAGTAAAGAAGAAAGACACATTACGTCTACTCCATATTTTTCTGTAATTACATCGGCTCTTTGTTTTAATGTTAAAATGTTAAGCCTTTTAACGTCATCCAGGGCATTTGCGGGAAATAAAGTATTAGCGTAATGCGGTGGAAGAGTGAAAGAGTTAAACAGGATAATTTTTGCATTCAGATCCTTTGCCGCTGCTCCGGCATATTCAAGTGCATTTTCTGCTTCTACCGAAAAGTCTGTGGCTACAATAATAGTTTTCATGATACTCCTCTCTATAAAAATAAAACAGCCCCTTAAGGGGGCTGTCTATATATGTGAATTAATTAATATTCGTGAACTTCTACATGGTCATAATCTTCTTCCATCAATTCCTCGATAGTTTTTCCTTTTTTGTTGAATCCAAATTTTTCTAAAATATTATCAAAAATTTGATACATCACCGGCACAACCACCAAAGTTAAGAAAAGTGAACTTGTTAAACCTCCAATGATTACCCATGCTAATCCATTTTTCCAATCTGCACCAGCACCACTCGCTAATGCAATAGGTAACATACCAATCACCATGGCAATAGTAGTCATTAAAATTGGACGTAAACGAGCATGGTTAGCCAAAATTAAAGCTTCGTGGGTAGATTTTCCCTGTGCTTTCATATGATTAGTAAAGTCAACCAGGATAATAGCGTTTTTAGCTACGAGACCCATTAGCATGATGAAACCTAGAATAGTGAAAATACCCAAAGCGTTATTGGTTAAAGCCAATGCAAGCAAAGCCCCAATTAAAGCTAATGGCAAAGAGAACATAACCACAAATGGATAAACGAAGCTATCGTATAGTGCAACCATGATTAAGTAAACCAAAATTATAGCAGCTAACAATGCAATACCTAAAGTACCGAAACCTTCGCTTTGGTTTTCCTGGTCTCCAGCCCAGTAAAAGCTAATGCCGGCAGGTTTATGCATTTTGTCTATTGCAGCCTGGAAATCTGCCACAACAGAACCTGTTGGTCTACCCACGGTTTGGGCTTTTACAGTTACCGAGGTCGATTTATTTAAACGCTCTAACAAACTTGGTCCCGAACCCTCTTTAATATCGGCAAATTGCGAAAGTTTAATTTGCTGGCCAGCTGCATTTACAAAAATTAAGTTACGTACGTCATCTATATCTTTACGGTCAAAATCCTGATACTGAATATTGATGTCGTACTCATATTCGCCCTGGCGGAATTTACCATCGGTGTTACCCGCAAAAGCAGTTTGCATGGTTGCTCCTACAGTTTGTAGGTTTAATCCTAATGCAGACATCTTATCACGGTCTACTTTTACGTTAATCTCTGGTGTACCTTTTTCTACTGAAAGTTTAGTTTGTGTAGCCCCAGGAATTTTTGCCATGATGTCTTCAGCTTTTTCAGCGAAAGCTAATACGCTATCCAGGTCAGAACCTAAAACCACGAATTGAATAGGAGCTTCATCCGCAGTTCCGAGGATACCGATAGGAACAGTTTTTATTTTCGCGCCTATCAATACTTTTTCGAGCTCACGTGTGTAGGTGGTAGAGATAATATCCGAAGATACATCATTACGCTCTGGTTTATCTACCAGCTTCACGTTGATTTCAGATTTGTAAGCTGTAGCTGTGGTACCACCCATGCCTTCACTCGACTGTCCAACAGTAGTAATCATTTGAACAACTTCTTTTTTCTCACTCAGGAAGTTTTCAGCTTTTTGAGTATAAAGGTTCGTCTGTTCTAAAGACGCATCTTTTGGCATTTCTATTTGTAGTAAGAACTCTCCTTTATCAGATTTAGGAAAGAACTCGAAGCCAATATACCCGGCAACTAACAAGCCAAATGAGGCAAAGAAAAGCACTGCCATTGTAACTAATGTAATGGCTTTGTGTTTAAGTGTCCATTCTAATATTCTGGTAATCCATTTAGTGAATTTATGTAGTTGTTTTTCGAACCAAAGGATAAACTTGCCGAATAAACTTTTACCTTCGATACGTTCTAATTTACCGAAGCGCGAGAAAATCAATGGTACAATGGTAAATGAAGCTACCAATGATAGCAAGGTAGAAATAATTACCACCACACAGAACTGACGAAGAATGTTGGCCACCATACCTGTACTTATGGCAATCGGGAAAAATACCACGACAATCACAAAGGTGATAGAAACTACAGTAAAACCAATTTCACGTGTTCCGTCAATAGCTGCTCTGACTTTGTTTTTACCCATTTCCATATGACGCTGGATGTTTTCCAGAACCACAATCGCATCATCCACTAAAATACCTACTACTAAAGACAGACCTAGTAAAGACATCAGGTTTAAGGTGTAACCAAACATCGCAATACCAATGAAAGTAGCAATTAAGGATGCAGGAATAGAAACCATTACAATAACGGCATTCCGTAAGCTATGTAAGAAGAAAAGCATTACTACGGCTACCAATACAACTGCTAACATTAAATCGTGGATTACCGCATCAGCCGATTGCAGGGTATAATCAGAGCTGTCGTTTACAATTTTAATATCCAGATTAATATCTTTGTAGTCGTTTTTAAGTTTTTCAATAATTGCTTTGGTGCCTTCACTCACAGTTACTGCATTCGCATCACTTTGTTTGATAATTTGAATGGCTATAGAGTTTGCTCTATTAATACGAGCAATTTTTTCGGTCTCTTTTTGCGTATCCTGTACATCGGCAATATCGCCTAAGCGAATTTGAGAACCATCTTTGTTGGTAGTTACTACCAAATTACGCATTTCTTCTACGTTAGCGTATTTGCCAGATAAACGTACGAGAATATCCTGAGCTTTGGTTTTTACGCTTCCGGTAGGGAAGTCTAGATTTGATGCCAGTATTGCCTGTTGTACAGCAGGTACAGACAGACCGTAGCCTTGTAATTTTTTAGCATCTAAAGCTACTTTAATTTCACGTTCAGAGCCACCAATCAGGTTTACTTGTGCCACACCAGATACGCGGGATATGATGGGTGCAATACGTTTGTCCATCAGGTCGTAGAACGAAATATCGTCCATATTCCCCGAAGCGGACATCGTAATTACAGGGAAATCATCTAATGAGAATTTACTCAATGACGGTTGTTTTACGTCGTCTGGTAAATTGGCCAGAATAGCATTTACTTTCCGTTGAGCATCATTTAAGGCTACGTCTATTTGTGCCTTATCGGTAAGTGTAATAATTACTACCGATAACCCCTCGTAAGAGTTGGCATTAATTTTCTTGATGTTTTCCATCGAAGAAACCGCATCCTCAATTTTTTTGGTAACAGTACTCTCTACCTCATTCGGTGAAGCACCGGGGTAAATAGTTGAGATAGATACTACATTTGGAGAGAACTTAGGTAAAAGCTCATATCCCAACGAGAAATAACTCAGTAAGCCCAGCAAGGTTAATGCGGTAAATACCACAATTACCAGCGAAGGTCTTTTTATGGATATGTCAGTAATTTTCATTTTCTTTTGTTTTGCGTAATTAGTATCGAGATTTAAGTATCAGGTATTAAGATGTATTGATTTAGCCTTTAAACTTATAACCTTCAACTTTAACTCTCTTTATTTGATAACTGCTACAGGAGTACCTTCGGTCAGGTTAATCTGTCCGCTTGTAATTACTGTTTCTCCTTCTTTCAGACCATCTAAAATTTCTACATTTTCTCCCAAAATACGTCCGGAAACTACTTTACGTGTTTCGGCAATATTCTTCTCTTTATTTAAAATATAAACTTCGTTACTGCTAACACTTCCAATGAAAGAAGTACGAGGAATCAAGATTGCAGGAGCTTGTTTTGGAAATTTGAATATCGCAGTACCATACATTCCAGCTTTCAAGCTGTTTTTAACATTGTTAGTTACTTCAATCTCAATAGGGAAGTTTAAAGTTTCATCAGCTTTTGCCGCAATAAAAGTTACTTTACCAGAAAACTTATCATTAGGGAAAACTGAAGACATGATTTGAACTGCGTCTCCAATTTGTAAGTTAGCCACCTGATTTTCATTAACGTTTACCTTTAATTTCAATTTGGAAACATCAACCAATTCGAATAATTGAGTTCCCGGAGCTACAACAGCACCGACTTCAATCATTTTTTTGTTAACTATACCGTTAATAGAAGATCTGATATTCGCGTCATTTAATTTCTTTTGTTGCTGTTGCAAACGAAGTTTGGCATTTTGTGCATTTAAACGAGCTTGATCTAGCTGCTGTTGAGTTACTCCGCCAGTTGCAAAAGAACTTTCGTAACGTTGCAAATCTCTAACTGCATTTTGGTAAGTCGCTTCAGCAGTTTCTCTGTCTGTGTCTAAGATTTCAGCATCAATTCTGGCCAAAATAGTTCCTTTGCTTACACGGCTTCCTTCTTCAACATAAATCTTGCTTACACGGCCAGAGTTCTCAGCGCTGAAGTTTAATTCCTGGTTTGGAGCGAAAGTTCCGTTTGCGCTAAAATCTAAGTCTATTTCCTTGCGTTCAACATTAGCCGCTTTAACAGCAACTGCACCACTACCTTTTGCAATAAAATCTGTCGTTTCCTGGGCTTTCTTTTTGTTGTTGTTCAATACATAGGCAATAGCAGCCAGCACTGCAATTACTACAACAATTATGGTTATTGTTCTTTTCATTTTTCTGTTATTATATTCTTCAATATTTGGGTTTATTCTGCTAAGGTTTTAATGTCACCTTTAGATTTGATTAGCTGTATCTCTGCGATTTTGTAGTTTAATAATGCTTGTGTATAGCTGTTTTGTGCCTGTGTTAAAGCATTTTCTGTATCTAGTAAATCAGTTAATGAGGCCAATCCGTTGTTGTAATTGTTTTGTGTACTTAAATAGATTTCGTTGGCTAACTCTGCATTTTTCTTTTGTGAATTAATAGTGTTAATACTATTCCTCAACTGAATTTTGGCATTCTCGTAAGCCATGTTTAATGCGTTGGTCGTTTCTAAACGATCTGCTTCATATTGCTTAATTTCAACATCGGCTTGTCTTACTTTAGACCGAGTTAAGAAACCGTTAAAAATTGGAATACGTAAGGTTAAACCTATGGCTGATGCATCAAAACCAATAGCATTAGGGTTAGACGTTAAAAAGTCGAAACCATTAGACTGACTGTTGTAATTGTAATTAGCATTTAGCGAAAGGTTTGGATAATACTCAGAAATATAGGCTTTGCGTTGTAAGCTTAACAAATTCTTCTGTACATCCATTAACTTCATTTCGGTTCTTGCCGATAGATTTACGGTATCGGCCAAAATTGGGTTTTGATTAACTTCGGTAAGCTCAGAAGAAGGCAGCGTAATTGGAGTGTTTATAGGCATACCCATCGCAAACTTTAACTGATTTTCCAGCATCGTAATAGCGTTAGCAACCTCGGCTCTTTGCGTGTTTAAATTGGTTAAGTTAACATTGATACGGTCAACATCAATTTTTTTAGCCAGACCATTTTTATATTGATTAGCAATAATTTTTTCGACCACTTTTACATTCTTAATGTTGGTGTCTATTACATTTAATTGCTGCCTGTTTACCAATACCTGATAGTAATTGTTAGCTACCTGTTCAATTACCTGTTCTTGAGTAAGTTGTGCATTCAGTCTGTAATAAGCTTCACTGGATTTTGCAGCTTGCAAACCCGTAAATACTTGTTGGTTAAATAGCTGTTGCGACAACTGTACACCAGCAACAGAATTCCACGCTTGTCCCATTTTAAAGGATTGGGTTTGGCCGCCAATATCTGCTACTAATTGACCAATGATCGCATTGTAAGTTAGGCCGGCATTACCGGTAATCTGAGGTAATGCCTGCGATCTCACTTCCTGAGTTTTGAATTTTCCTTTGTCTATCTCAAGAACTGCTTTTTTAGCAGCAGTGTTGTTATCCAAAGCATATTTTAACGCGTCTTTAAGCGTTAATTGTGTTGGTTGAGCGTATATGCTGGTGAAAGAGCATATAGTCAGCAGTGTTATAAAAAATCTAATTGATTTCATTTTGCATTATTAATATAGTATAGGGGTTCTGTTGTTAATTTTTTATTCCGTAATAGACAAGGTTAATAACATCTTTTATACTGTCTCTTATAGAATTGATAACCTCTTTGCTAAGTTCAAGAGAGTTGGGGCCTGTACAGAAATGTAATCTGTTTACTCCAATTCCCATAAAGATATCATTCAGTATGGTGGCAGTTTTTTCTGCATCTATTTCTTTTAATTCACCTTTTTCTATCCTTATATCTAAGAAATTCTCTATAATGATATTCTCCTTTTCTCTAATCTTATCTCTCAATTCCAGAAATCTTTTGTCCTTATAGAAATAATCTATCTGTAAATCCTGAATTTTCATCATATGAAACTGCTCTGCAAAAGCCAAACGAGCATCTATCATATTCATGAGGCCCTCTGGAACAGATTCGGCATTTTCTAAAGATTTCTGCTGTTTATCTAATTGCTCAGACATAATGCTTACTGCAACTTCAAGAAATAAAGAGTTTTTATCAGGAAAATAGTAATATAACGAGGCCTTAGAGATGTTCAAATCATCGGCAATATCATTCATAGTGGTTTTCTCTATACCAAAATGAGAGAACCTCTTTAATGCTACTTCGATAATTTTTTCTTTTTTACCGTCTTGTTCCGTCATGACATTAACTTTTTAACCTTCTGACTTTTTTAATTGAATGGTCAAAAATACGACAAATTATTTGTATTAATATTAAATTCTAACATTTGATTTTGCTATGACAAAGACTTAGACGGAAGAAACTGTTTAAATGTTACACCAATAAATCTTCTCTCTACCAATAAATTGTACGATCTTAATTTTAAATTTGCCGTTGGATAACACAACACATATCATGCTAAATATTCTGGAAAACATTTCTCTTGAAAAATATAATTCTTTTGGTATCAGGGTAAAAGCGAAATTTTTTGTGGAAATAAATCAAAAGGAAGATCTGGTCGAATTGTTTGCTGATGAAAGATGGAAAAATTTCCCCAGGTTAATTCTGGGTGGAGGAAGCAATATTCTCTTTACGGAAGATTATGACGGGTTAATTATTAAAATGAATATTAAGTTTGTGGAAGCCGAAGTTATAGGAGAACAAGTTTTGGTGAAAGCGGGAGCTGGAATGGTTTGGAATGACCTGGTTAAATTTTGTGTAGAAAATGGTTATGCCGGGCTGGAAAATCTTAGTCTTATTCCTGGCTCTGTCGGCGCTTCCCCAATTCAGAATATTGGGGCTTATGGAGTAGAAGTTAAAGATGTGTTTGAAACTTGTGAAGCTTTTGAAATTGAAACCAGAAATTTTAAAATATTTTCTAAGACGGACTGTCATTTCGGGTATAGAGAGAGTGTGTTTAAGCAAGAGTTCAAAAATAAATACATTGTCTGTTCTGTTACTTATGTTTTGTCTTTAAGTCCTAATATCAATACATCTTATGGTGCAATTAGTACAGAATTGCAAAGCAGAGGTATTTCTAATCCAGGTATTAAAGATATTTCGGATGTTGTATCCAGTATCAGGGTTTCTAAATTGCCTGATCCAACTACAATTGGTAATGCGGGATCTTTCTTTAAAAATCCAATTGTTTCAAAGGAAACGGCAGATGATTTAGTCGCAAAGCACCCTGATTTAGTAAACTATCAGGTAGATGAGCATTATGTTAAATTAGCCGCTGGCTGGTTGATTGAGCAGTGTGGCTGGAAGGGCAAAGTAGCAGGTAATACTGGTACCTGGAAAAACCAGGCTTTAGTATTGGTAAACCATGGTGGGGCCACTGGAAAAGAGATTTATGACTTTTCTGATGTGATTATTAATGACGTTTACAAAAAATTTGGAGTGTTTTTAGAACGGGAAGTGAACGTTATTTAATACATATTTCTTTGTTGTTTTCATTAAATGAAACATTAATGCTTTTGGCTTATGTTTTGTAATACATAAATAGAGAAAATTTTTTTGGATTAAACTCGCTTTTTTGGAGTGATTATTTCTAAATAATATATCTATTTATCTACTAAAACATAAACAAAATGACAAGAATTGAATTTAACACCCTTGTAATGCATCAAGCAACTTCCCTAAGAATGCATGCGCTTCATTTTACACACGATTCTGATGATGCAAACGACTTGGTTCAGGATACCATGTTAAAGGCAATCACTTATTACAATAAATTTAAAGAGGGAACCAACTTAAAAGGATGGTTATATACCATCATGAAAAATACCTTTATTAATAATTATCGCCGTTTTGTTAAGATTAACTCTTTTGTAACCATGACAGATGAGATTTCATCAGCTCAACTGGCTTTTTCTTCTACTGTAAATAAAGGAGAGCCTAAATTTGTGATGGAAGATGTTAAGAAGGCATTAGGTAAATTACAGGATGATTATTATGTTCCATTTATTATGCACTTCGAAGGATACAAATACCACGAAATTGCAGAACATCTGCAAATTCCGATTGGAACAGTAAAAACCAGAATTCACGTTGCCCGTAAAATCCTTAAAAAAGATCTAAAAGCTTACGATTATACGATTAGAGAGACGGCTGCGTAATTGGTAAATCTTCATTTTTTTATCAATTTCGCAATTGATTAATTATGGAAGATTATCCGGTTTACAATAAATTTCAGCTTGCTTTAAGAAATGGCAATGATAAACCCCAGATTTGGGTTGCTTTTAAAGGAAATATTTATGATGTAAGTGAGAGCAGGTTATGGAGAAATGGAAAGCACTATGAGCATTGGGCCGGTCAGGATCTCACAGAGGAACTTAAAGACGCACCACATACCCATAAAGTATTTGAAAAATTTAAAATCGTTGGATATTTAAAATAAAGGAGGGAAATCAGATTTGATTTCCCTCCTTTATTTTTAAAGTACGAATGTTAATTATTTAGATGCCATTCTTTTAGTACAAGCGGATATTTACCGCTAAATTAAGAACACATCCCAGATGCATAAGCTAGTCCTCGTCTATTTCCAGATTATCTTCTTTAGATTGTCGGCCCAACTTAATTATTGGGTTTTCCTGATTACCTGTAACCTTTATTGGGATACCAACAATGCCTAAAGGAGGTAGCCCTAATCTGAAACCAATATTCAATCTACCATCAAGTCCAACCTGACCTTCAAATCGGGGTCTGAAACCGGCGATTTTCATCTTTGTACGTTCGATGGTCATAATATTATTCGCAATCCTGGATTTTATCTGGACTTTATTCACAGAAGCATCTTTTAGGTCATTATTTGAAGTTTTAGCCGCTATATTGTTCATCAGTTTAAATCCCTTAAACTGGATTTTATCCAGGCTTAATGTTCCTTCCCCTTTTAAGGTATTCATTACCGGATACATGTTTTCATCCAGTGTTCCGGAAAGAATGTAATCTAAAGACACAATTCCGTAAGCACTTTTTGCAGAAGAAGCCATCTCCCGGAATAAAGCAATCTCTTTGTAGGCTTTCTGTATGTCGAAGCTATCTGCTTTAATATTATATGTGAAATTTGCTTTTTTTGGAGAAACGGGAGTGTAACTGGCATTCATATTCACCTTTGTTCCAATTAAGTCAAAACCAGTATCTTTCATCTCCACATTACCGGCTTTTGTAACTACATTTCCCTTAAAGTTCTTCAAAACCAGATCGTCATATTTTATTTGAGCAATTTTTGCATTGAAGTCTATATCTAATTCTTTAGGAACCAATATTACTCCATTTGAACCAGAACCTGAAGAACTGCTCGCAGTAGTAGAATTATCGGCATAAGCCATAAACTCATTGGCATTGATATACTGGCTGCTTAGATCAAATTTACCAGTTAATAGACTATTCGGCTTCATGATATAATTAATCACATTGCTTAAATGACCGTTGACAGTGAATTTGCTAGCTCCATAAGTGCCATTAAATGTTTTAAATAGCATTTTTTCTCTAAAAAATGCAAACCGGCCGGTGTTTATAAAGAAGTCTTTAGGAAATAAATCTGTATTGATTTTAATATTATCTATCTCCAGAGAACCAAAATTTTTGAGTTTACTAAAGTTTCCGGCAACGGCATCACTTTGTAAACCTTGCAGATTGAGGTTGGCTCTGATAAAACCATTTACATCATAACCGTCAATAGCAAAAATCTTATAAATTGCACCCAAATCTATATCACCTTTGGAAATGATTTTATAGTTGAGATTATCGAAATTTTGCAGGTTTGCCTTAAGTTCGAAAGGTTTGTTCGCAATAGAGAATGTGATAGGAAGAACATCGACTTTCAAATCTTTAAAAGAACCTTTACTGCTGGAAACCTGTGTGATTACAGAAATATTTTCCAGTGGAATAGGGTAGGTAAGAGATTTTATATATCCGTTCGTAATGGAAAGTCTCGTGTTTGTAACCGGAACGATTCTTTTTGCCGGAAGATAATTTCCATTTGCAACAGCATCTATATGGAACATCCCTTTAATGATAACGCTGTCTACAGGATAGAATTTGGAAATGTCAGCCAGGTCAAATTGGCCTTTCAATTTTCCATTAACCGGAAATTCTTTAAAATTATCTATTTTAATAAACCCCTTAATGTAGTTACTGAGAACATTGAGATTTAGATCTGTTAAATCGATGCGGATATTTTGCAAAAGACTGTCTTTGGTAGAGCTTGAAAGTTTAAATCCAATATTTTCTACAGCCTGAGGTAAACTGGTAAATTTGAAATAACCATTTTTCAATTCGGACTTTAAATTAAAAACAGGAATACTGGTAATTACAGTATCTATTTGTCTGACGCCAGATTTTACAATTCCTTTAGCGTATTTTCCGTCTGCAGTTGCATCTAAAAGGAATTTGCCTTTAAAATCGTAAGTCTCTAATCCCACAGCATGATCAAGTTGTTCCAGGTCTATTTCCGATTTAATTCTGGCGGATATTGCAGATGGTTCTAACCCGTTTACTTTAAGCGTACTTTGGAAATAACCTTTTCCCAAATTGAAATCCAGTTTGCCCATATTTAAAACTACTTTGGAAGGATCTGTATTTGGAAGAGAAACCGCCAGGTCCAGTGCTAGATTTTCTATTGGAGTCGCAAAATCCTGATAAGCAATTCTGCCATCTTTAATCTTTATTTGAAGGTTAGCATCGGGCATTTTGTTCTCTTCTGCAATATACTGGCCCTTTAAAGATAGATTGATGTCACTTAATCCGCTGATTTTGGTTCTATCTGCCCATTCCAGATAACCCGGAGGTAAAACAGATAGTAAGTGTTCCAGTTTGCTTTGCTGACTGATAACATCGAAATCCAAATCATAGCCATTATTGATGAAGGCAAATTTTCCGGTAAATGTAAGCGGTAGCTTGTTTATTTTTAATTCATTTTTCTCGAAAACAAAACTCAATGAATTGGTATTAATCTGTGTTAATAGTTTGGCATCTATGTTTTTATTCGTCAGATATGCCTCACCGTCATAATTAAATGTGAGAGAATCTATCTGAGCAGATGTAGCCAGAGCAAATACAGCATCAGATAATTTACCTTTTCCGGTATAATTAAATCCTTTGGCATCTATGAGGACTGGTAAAGATCTGTCGTTGTACACCAGGTGTGTATTCTTAATCTTTATTAATTCTATACGCAAAGAGGTTTCGGAACTTTCTTCTTCCGGAGTTTCCTTCTTTGTAGAATCAGATTTAAAAATATTGTAATTAGCGATACCTGAGCTGTCTGTTTGTACGTTGATAAAACCATCTTCTATATAAAACTTATTGATGGCCAACGTTTCTCCAAAGACAGATGCCAGATTTATCCCCAACGAAATTTCTTTGGCTTTTAACAACGTTTCGTTTTTAAAAGGAGCCGATCCTTTTAAATCTACATCGTGTACATTAACCGTTAAATAGGGGAAGTGGCTAAAGAAAGAAAGGCCAATACTGCTAAATTTTACTTCGGCATCCAGGTTCTCGTTCGCCCACGCAGAAATTTTATTGTCGATGGTTTTTGAAAAAAGTAAAGGAAAAGCTGCGAGTATAGCTACAATAATAGCTATGCCTACGAAAATCCGTTTAGTTATTTTGATAAAAGTTTCTTTCACTCTGTTTTAAATAAAGATGCAAAAGAACGACTTTACCGTTAATAATTAAGAAGATACCTGCAAAATTTAAGAAATTGACTTTTGTTAGATGATTATTCGTGATGATAAGGTTCGCCTCTTAAAATAGTAAAGGCTCTATAGATCTGCTCTGTGAAAAATAACCTGACCATTTGATGTGAAAAGGTCATTTTAGATAAAGAAATCTTATCATTTGCTCTTTGATATATAGACTGATCAAAACCATATGGGCCTCCAATAACAAAAACAATGTGCTGTGTGGCGGCAATCATTTTTTTATTGAGAAAATCTGAAAATTGAACAGAAGTATAAGTACTTCCCTTTTCATCAAGAAGTATAATAAAATCTGTGTTGCTGAAATTTTTTTGCAGCAATTCAGCTTCCTTACTTTTCTGTTGCTCTTCGCTTAAGTTTTTTGTGTTTTTTAATTCTGGTAATTCTTTAAGCTCAAATTTGATATAGTGTTTAAGTCGTTTTACATATTTATCTATACCTTCCAATAAATATTTATCTTCTGTTTTTCCAACCGTAAGCAAGGTAATCTTCATAATATAAATCAGGTATTGATACAAGTTTGTAAAATTAAAAAAAGAAAATTGTAAATATTAGTAATATCTTTCGGTTCAGAGAGTCCTATAAATATGAATACAGATAGAGAAATCATAGATAGTTACATAAAGCAAGCGGAAGTATTACAGCAAGAGATAAATCTATTGAAGAGTAAAGTAGATAGATATTCTATTGCCAGATTAATTGTTTTTGCTGCTACCATTTTGATTATTTACCTGTTTTTTTCTTATGGTTTTACAGCTGTTGTACTTTCTTTTTTACTGGCGGCGATTTGTTTTTTATGGCTAATTAAAAGGCAGGTTATTGCACAAAATGAGTTAAGCTTTAAAAGGGTGAAATATCAATTGTTAAATAACGAAGTACAAGCTCTAAGCAGTTTTAACAATATTTATGATAACGGAAATGATTTTGAAAGTGCTAAACACCCTTATACAGATGATTTAGATATTTTTGGAACGAATTCGCTTTATGCTTATATCAACAGAGCGGCAAGTTCTAAAGCTAAATTGTTTTTGGCCAATTTGCTTAAACATGCCACCACTAAAGAGAATATTGAACTAAGGCAAGAGGCAATAATAGAATTGGCCTCAATACCTGAAGAAACTCTGGATTATAGAACTCGTTTGTTCCCTTTGGACAATAAGGAACTAGATAAGGTTTCCGATTTTTTTAATCATAATTTAAGTGATTCGCTTCATTTTCTGGAATCTAAAAGTTTGCAGATCTATTTGAAGGCAGTTCCTTTTATTTCTTTAGGTTTATTAATTGTTTCTGTTAGTTTAGGTGGACTTTGGGGGAATTTTTTAGGTCTGTTTTTATTGGCAAACACCGGAATTTATTTTAAGTATAAAAGTAGAATAGATGCTGTTCATGAACGAATAGGAAAAGCTTCTGAGATACTGAATAACTATTCTATTAATTTGGAGTGGATAGAGAAGTATAAATGGAAATCTAAATTACTTCAGGATAAGCAAGAAGAACTACGGAACGAAATTCCAGTTTATACACAAATTTCCCTTTTAAATAAGATTATCGTCAATCTGAATTACCGATTTAATATTGTTGTAGCCATTTTTCTGAATTTGCTTTTTCAATGGGATTTAAAGCAAGTTTTGAAATTATTACATTGGAATAAAAACTATAATAAAAATATCTTAAAGGGGTTTAATGTAGTGTCTGAACTTGAAGTCTACATTAGCCTAAGTACATTGGATCTCAACCATCCGAAATGGGTTTATCCCGAAATTTCTAATGATTTTTGCTTGGAAACTATAGCAATTGGGCACCCATTAATTCCAAGAGTAGTGAGAGTTGATAATGATTTTTCCTTACGGAATAAACCAACCTCTGACGTAATCACAGGGTCTAACATGGCTGGAAAATCAACATTTCTAAGAACAGTGGGAGTGAATATGGTTTTGGCTTTTCTGGGAGCCAAAGTAAGTGCCGCACATTTAAAAACTTCTATCTTTAACTTATATACTTTCATGCGGATTAAAGACTCTTTGGCAGAAAGTACTTCTACCTTTAAAGCAGAAATAGATCGGTTGAAAATGATTCTGGAGGAAACCCAAAATAATGACGATGCTTTTATTCTAATTGACGAAATGTTAAGAGGAACAAACAGCAAGGACAAATATTTGGGTTCGAAAGCTTTCATTGAACGAATGATTGAGCAGAAAACACCTGGTTTTATAGCGACCCATGATTTGCAAATTGCAGATTTAGAAGATGAATATCCATCATCGGTTAGGAATTACCATTTTGATATTTCAGTACAAGAAGGCGAAATGTTCTTTGACTATAAAATTAAAGAAGGACCTTGTAAGACTTTCAATGCAGCAATACTTCTGGAAAAAATAGGGTTGACTATAAAATAAAAATGAGCCCTGAAAGGCTCATTTTTATTTTATAGTCAGTTTGAAGAAGCTACTTCCAAATTTTCTTTTTCTGTTTTCAGGCTTTCTTTCTCTGCCCGCCTTTTCCAATAATTGGCCAGAATGGAGCCTGAAATGTTCATCCATGGACTAAAGATAGCTGCAGCTAAACCAACAGTGCCTAGTTTGCCCATTGTTCCTGCTAAGCCCGTAGCCATTCCTCCATTTTGCAAACCAACTTCAAAAGCCAAGGTTCTTGCATCGGGTTTGCTTAATCCGAGCAATCGACTGAATAGATATCCGAAGAAATAACCTGCACTATTATGGATGACTGCCGATATAAATAATAGAAAGCCAACTTGCAATAAATTGTCTCTACCAGCCGCAGTTGTTACGGTCGTAAAATAAATAATCCCTGCCATAGATAAATAAGGCATAAAATCATCCAGTTTAACAATCCTCCTGGAAAGTTTATGATAGAGTGCACCAACAATAATAGCGCCTGCTAAGAAGTTGATTATTTCTAAACTTTCTAAAACTTCAGGAGAATTCCAGCTAATAAAACTGCTCCATAATAAAGAAGCTGCAATTAGCCATATTACAGAAATACAAGTTGCAATATTTACTTTTTTTACCTGAGTAATAGTTGCCGTTTTAAGAAAATCATGAATCAATGCAGCACTCAATGGAACAATTACAATTTTTATAATTTCCATCATCATGTTAATGAATTTCACTTCTATTAAGGTGCCCGCTAATATTTTCATTAAAAATGGGGTCATAATAGGAGCAAATATGGTAGTAATAGCAGTTACTGTTACAGAAAGAACCAGGTTTCCTTTAGCAATATAAGTCATTACATTAGATGCCAGCCCACTGGAGCAACAGCCTATCAGAATAATTCCAGCTGCAATTTCCATTTCGAAATGAAAGATCTTGGTTAATAAAAGCCCCATCAAAGGCATCACTGTAAAATGGCTCATTAAACCTACAGCAATGCCTTTCCCCGTTTTGCTTATTCCGGTGAAATCTTTAATACTCATTTTCATCCCCATACCGAACATAACCATTTGGATGATCAGTAAGATGAGCCATTTATTTCGGAGATCTATTGAACCTATTTGAAGAAAGGCATCCGGATAAGTCATTCCGCAAACCACGGCTGTAATAATCCATGCGGTGTATTGGTATCCTTTCAAAGTTTTAATAGCCCCAATGCCAATACTTAATGCTATAGCACTGCCTATAGCCGCAGATTTCCAGATTTCCGTATCATCTGTAAGAATTCCGAAAATTAGAGTCAACAATGCCAAAGATCCAATACTTAATGCAAGCTTTCTTAATTTTTCCATGATGCTAATATTTTAAATAATAGAAGCCAGGTATTGTATAGCGGTGGCTGGACTTGATAAAATAGGTGTCTTTTTGTGTTCTTCCGGCAAAGCATCCACTACCCTCGCCATGGAAGCCTGAGCCAGTAAGATCACGTCTACTTCCTGACTTAACTTAATCAACGCATCGCCTACCATTTTATCATGTAGTTCTGCATTGCCATTCATTAGGGCATCAAAAGCACCTTCGCATAAGATAGATTTTAACTCGATTTCTTTGTTGGCTATTTGTGCTCTTCTGCTTACTAAATCTGAGGTCGGGTCTAGAGTAGTGGAAAGAGTGGCTATTACACCAATTTTTTTACCGGTTTTAATGGCTAAATCTGCCATCGCTAAATCTACTCTAATGACGGGGACATTGCTTAATGGGGCGGCAGCTTCAACAGCTCTGCCAATGGAAGAGCAGGTAACTAAAATATAATCTGCTCCCGCAAGTTCTGCAGAAGCAATTTGGTTTACTACCCGTTTCGCTGTTGTAGGAGTTAATTTTTGATTAGCAATAACATCTTTAATTAAGCTATCGTCAACCATATTAAATGTATTTACCTCGGGCAAATACTCTTTGCAAAGATTTTGAAAAATGGGAACTAAGGTGGCAGAAGTATGTACAAGTCCTAATGTTTTCTGTTTCATGTTATCTTGGTTAGTTTAAATTCCTTGTTGTAATCTTGAGAAATAATCTGGGGCACCAACCTGGCCACCCTTAAAATTGATTTCTAAATTGTTTATAGCTTTATGTTTTGAATAGGTTTTGCACAGTGGAGCGCCGGGAACAATCGAATGAATCATTTCTAAAGCCTCAATTTCCAGTTTTTTTGCGATATATCCAGAGGTGTCTCCGCCAGCAATGACAAGTCTTATTTTGCCAAATTGTTCGATAATCTCTCTGGAAATTTGACCCAGGGCATTCCCATAAAATTCCGATGTTTTGAATGTTGTACTTCGCTCGGCAATTAGTCTGTTTGTTTCCTGTATTCTAATATCATTTGAACCTCTGGCCGTATGGATAATTACATCATATCCTTCTTTAAGATAGGCAATAGCCTCATAGCTGTATAATCGTAATCTATTTTCTTTATCTTCAACGACTAGTAATTCTGATGTGTTGATAGAAATCTCTTTAAATCCGTGTTTTAAAGCGTAGCTAATTTGTTTTTCGGTAACTGGTGAACAGCTTCCGGATAATATAAGTGTTTGCTTTGGGCCGATGTTGTTCACATTTACATTCTGCTGCGTGAACTTATTTTTCGACTTCCAAAAGCTGCTTAAAGCATATTCGATTCCAGATGAACCGACAGAAAACAGCTGATTACTCTTTTCTGTTTCACGATGAAGTATTTCGCCAACCTTTTGTAAGTGATGTTGATTAATGCCGTCAAATAGAATAATTGGATGATACTTAACTTCTCTATCTATCTTTTCGTCAATTTCGGTTTGTGTTAATTCTAAGTCCAGAACATCAACCAATCCGGTGCTTAAATTTGTCTGCTTAGATAAGTGCAATCTTAGATCAGACTCTTCACTTGGAGTGCTTGGGTGTTTACTCATCGATGGATGTCTGTCTAGCCTATAAATAACTCCTTCTTTGCTGGTTCCTAATCTGGCAAACAGGTTCCCAAAAGCACAATATCTACCTAGTTGAGGGGCCGCTACCAGAAGTGGTACAAAGCGTTGTTGATTAAAAACCTGTAAACCTAATTCTATAGCTTTACCTATAGAACCTATATTGGGGGCCGAATCAAAAGTAGAGCAAACTTTATAATGAACTTGCTTAGCGCCACTGAACTTTATTGCCTTAAATACAGCTGTCAGATCTCTTTCCATTTCAACTGGATTTAAAGCACGACTAGTGCCTGCAATACCAAAAGCCTGAAGACCATTAAATGAACGGATAGTCTTCTCATCAGGGATATTGATGAACAGTACAGTTTTCAATCCGGCATTGCTTAAAACTTCCAATGCATCGGTAGATCCTGTAAAATCATCACCGTAATAGGCTAAGGCTAAACCTGGATTTATACTCATTACTTTGCAAATTTTTCGACAGATTTTCCAAATTCAGGATAAATCTGCGCCATTTCGGCGATATTCAGACCTTTAACAGCCCCTTCCCATGCTTGTTGCAGTGCAATGACACCACCGGTTGGGCCATCAGGATGTGCCAGAATTCCGCCACCGGCCATATATAACAAATCTGTTGTCTGCGTTCTTCTATAAGTTTCCGGAGCTTGCCCACCCCATTGGCCAGAAGATAGGACAGGTAGAATTGAATATCCTCCCAATAATGGCTTTTGGCAAGATTTAATAGATTTTACTACAGAATCATCTGTCTCCCAGAACTTGTTTTGAATTCCATTCACATGTATTTGATCGGCTCCAGCTAGACGCCATATCTTTTGATAAGCCGGGAATTCTATTCCTAGTAAAGGATGTCTGTTAAGCATTCCCCAACCGTTTCTGTGTGCGTGTATAGAAAGTTGGCCCCTGTCGAATATTTTCTTTGCAGCGGAAAGCCCAACACTATTGATACTCAACATGGCGGCTGTTCCTCCTGAATCTACAATCTTATCGTAATGGCGGTGCATGTTGTCAATTTCATCGCTGATGTTGAATGCATACATCACTTTTTTTCCGGTTTTATCTGCATATCTGTTGATGATATCCATGATAGCATCAACACGATTTTCAAATTTTGAATTTGCAGAAGAGACCAGTAATTCATCGTCCTTAATGAAGTCTATTCCGGCTTCTATTAAAGTTTTGACCAGACTGGCTGTTTGTTCCGGTGACAAACCCACACTTGGTTTAATGATAGTGCCAATTAAAGGCCTGTCATAAACACCTGTTAGTTTTCTAGTACCTTCTACACCAAATGAAGGGCCTTTGAAATGTTGTTTAAAAGATTCTGGTACCTCTAAATCCATCAATTTCAATCCGGTAAATTGAGTGATTTCATATAAATTTCCTTGTAATGTGGATACCATAGCGGGAAGGTTATATCCGAAATTCTCTATAGACCAGGAAATTTCTACATTCGCCCGTGTATATTGACCTTTTCCCATCAGACCGGGAATGGCAGGCTCACTCACAGAGTCTAATATTTCTATACGTTCAACTTTAGCGGCGAATCGTTCTTTCAGTTCATCAGTTTCTCCCGGAACAGATACAAATGTTCCGGATGATTGTTCTCCTGCCAATACTGCTGCTGCTTTTTCAACTGCAACAGGTGTTTCTATATAATACGTAGCGTATATTCTTTCCATGAATTAATAAGATTTCTCTGGTTTATATGTGTAGATTTCTCATCTGCTAAATGAAAATTACACAAGAAAAATTTCACAAAAAAGCCTTTGACAATATGATACAAGTATTGGGAAATATGCTATAATTGGGCTTAAGTGGTAAGGGAGAAACTCTAGGGAAGGGAAAATAGATGTTTTGTGTCTGCTTACATAAGGAGTGATTTTTTATAAAATATCACTTGAAACTGAATATATAGAAAACAAAAAAGCAGGCTATTTAGCCTGCTTCTTTGTTTATAATTTGAAAAATTAAGCTTTTCCTGCCGCCGCATTTCTACGAATAATGTTTAATGCACCGCCAGCTTTGAACCATTCAATTTGTTGTTCGTTATAGCTATGGTTAACTAAGATTTCCTCTTTGGAGCCGTCTTTGTGATTTAATACCACAGTTAGAGGTGTGTTCGGAGCAAAGCTTGTTAATCCAATGATATCGATAGTGTCATCTTCTAAGATCTTATCGTAATCTTCTTTATTGGCAAAAGTTAAACCTAACATACCTTGTTTTTTCAAGTTAGTTTCGTGGATACGAGCGAAAGATTTAACTAATACAGCTCTAACGCCTAAATGACGAGGCTCCATTGCTGCATGCTCTCTGGAAGAACCTTCTCCGTAGTTTTCATCACCAACTACAACCGAACCTATACCCGCTGCTTTGTAAGCTCTTTGTGTAGAAGGGACAGGACCATATTCACCTGTTAATTGGTTTTTAACGTTATCTGTTTTTTCATTAAAGAAGTTAACAGCACCAATCAACATATTATTGGAAATGTTATCTAAGTGACCACGGAATTTCAACCATGGGCCAGCCATAGAAATATGGTCAGTAGTACATTTTCCTTTAGCTTTGATTAATAATTTCAAACCTTTAAGATCTGTGCCTTCCCATGCAGCAAAAGGGTCTAATAGTTGCAGACGGTGAGAAGCTGGAGAAACAATAACTTCTACGCCGCTTCCGTCTTCTGCTGGTGCCTGATAACCTGCATCTTCAACTGCGAAGCCTTTAGTTGGCAGTTCGTCACCAACAGGAGCATCTAATTTAACCTGCTCTCCGTTTGTATTGGTTAAAGTGTCTGTAAGCGGATTGAAATCTAAACGACCTGAAATTGCGATAGCAGCAACCATTTCAGGAGATGCTACGAAAGCAAATGTATTTGGGTTACCGTCTGCTCTTTTCGCAAAGTTTCTGTTAAAAGAGTGAACGATGGTGTTTTTTTCTTGTTTTTCTGCACCAACACGATCCCACATACCAATACAAGGACCACAGGCATTAGTGAAGATAGTTGCATTTAAATCCTCGAAAGTTTTTAATAAACCATCTCTGTTGGCTGTATAGCGAACCTGCTCAGAACCCGGGTTGATACCAAACTCTGCTTTTGTAACCAGGCCTTTGTCTACCGCTTGTTTTGCAATAGAAGCTGCTCTGGATAAATCTTCGTAAGAAGAGTTTGTACAAGAACCAATTAATCCCCATTCTACAGATAAAGGCCATCCATTTTTCTCAGCCTCTTGTTTCATTTGAGAAACCGGAGTAGCTAAATCTGGTGTAAAAGGACCATTTAAATGAGGTTCTAAAGTAGATAAATCAATTTCTATAACCTGATCAAAGTACTGCTCTGGGTTTGCATAAACTTCTGGATCTGCAGTTAAGTGTTCTTTAATTGCATTCGCAGCATCAGCAACGTCATTTCTATTAGTAGATCTTAAATAACGTTCCATGGACTCATCATAA
Source organism: Pseudopedobacter sp. (assembly GCF_040392825.1). NCBI lineage: Bacteria > Pseudomonadati > Bacteroidota > Sphingobacteriia > Sphingobacteriales > Sphingobacteriaceae > Pseudopedobacter > Pseudopedobacter sp. Next base: position 3,108 of record NZ_JBEBVH010000009.1, on the reverse strand, counting down.
CCAAATGTAGAAGTTGTAGCACCAATTTCAGCACCCATATTACAGATGGTGCCTTTACCAGTACAAGACATAGAAGTAGCGCCTTCACCAAAGTATTCCACTATACAACCTGTACCACCTTTTACAGTTAAGATACCGGCAACTTTTAAGATTACATCTTTAGGAGCTGTCCAACCGTTTAATTTGCCTGTTAATTTAACACCAATTAGTTTAGGGAATTTTAGTTCCCATGGTAAACCTGCCATGACGTCACAAGCATCAGCACCACCAACACCAATTGCTAACATACCTAAGCCGCCAGCATTTACAGTGTGAGAGTCGGTACCAATCATCATCCCTCCAGGGAAAGCGTAATTTTCTAAAACAACCTGGTGGATAATACCTGCACCTGGTTTCCAGAAGCCAATACCATATTTATTAGAAACAGAACCTAAGAAATCAAAAACCTCTTTACTTTCTGTTGTCGCTCTTTGTAAATCGGCTTCTGCACCAACTTTAGCTTGAATTAAGTGGTCGCAGTGTACTGTAGAGGGAACAGCAACTTTAGCTCTTCCCGCTTGCATAAATTGCAATAAAGCCATTTGGGCAGTAGCATCTTGCATCGCAACACGATCCGGTGCGAAATCTACATAAGATGTGCCACGAGTATAAGTTTCAGTTGCTTCACCTTGCCACAAGTGAGCATATAATATTTTTTCTGAAAGTGTAAGAGGTTTGTTTACCAAATTTCTTGCAGCCTCAATACGGCTTGGGAAGTTAGCGTAAACCCTCTTAATCATGTCTATATCAAATGCCATGTTATTGAGTATTATTAATTTATGTATATTTCTATTATTCCGCGAATTTAATAAAAAATGAAAGCCAAATTTCTATAATAATGTAAACAAAAGTTATTTAGAAGCATTCTATTTAACAGCGTAAATGAGGTTAGGAGATGTTCTTTGCATCATAAAGAACAAAGAATACGGATAAAGGAATACAAGTCTTTTTGAGAATGAAAATTTCAATTAATGTGCCTACTATTAATAAACTAATAGAGGGTAACAATTTTATCCTTTTGCTGATATCAACATATAAACAAATTTAGGAAGGAGAGTTATATGAAAAAGATATGGTTGATATTAGTTATTCAGTTGATAACAAATATTGTATTCGGACAAAATACTGAGGTAAAGGAAAGAGGTCAATGGCAAGGTATAGTTTTTGGTGGAGTGGCAATGCCAATGGGAAGCTATAAGAGCAATCTTAGTATGGCGAAGAACGGACCTTTGGTTGGTCTGGCTGTAGATAAATATTTTAAAGGAAATAGATTTGGTATTGGTGTAGACTTAAGAGCTTTTCAAAATAATATAGGATATAATCCGGATACACTGCATTTCGCAAATGGATTTATTGCACCTACTTTCGTTAATGAAAAAAGATATCGTCATTTTGCGGCCACTTTGGGACCCAGCTATAAAGCATCTGTTTCAAAATTAGATATCGAAGCTTTTATAAGAGGAGGTGTGCTTTTTCAGGAATTCCCTGAATATTATTCTGATCTTACAGTTAATAACTTAACTTATTTGAGGCTTGAGAATACCAATAACCCCAGAAATAATGCAAAAGCCTGGGTAGGATTGGGAGGCTTGAGATTCTCTTATAAATTGAGCTCTTCTATTGCTGTATTCTTACAGGGAGATTACCTGAATACTTTTGGTTCCAGTTTCAGAAAGGATTCGGGGGAATTCCATTATCGCAAATATGAACCGTTAAAGCCCATAGATCCAACAGATGTTATAGTAATAAATCAGGGACGACCGGTTGATATTTACAACTACTTCCAGGACGTTCCGCAAGATTATAAAAATCATACTCAGACATTAAATGTAACCGCGGGTATTAAGTTTATTTTAGGACGTTCAAAAGAACCTGTTAAACAGCCAGAACCTGCGAAAACAGTTGCTCCGGTACCACAGTTTAAAGATATAGTCGTTGTAGTAAAAGACAAACAAACAGGGATAGCGCTAAGCGGAGTTATAGTTAATATTAAAAATGGTTCCGAGACTTATACTTCGGTAACCAATGCAAATGGCGAGGCAGAGCGACTTAAAGACGTTAAAAGAGGAACTTACGAAATATCTGGCATTAAAAACGCGATTGCCGCAGAAAATGCCAAAATTACAGATACCGATTTTAACCAGACCGGAAATACCATTTATCGGGAAATCCTCCACGATGACCCCAGATTTACGTTAATTGGAGAAACGATACATATCAAAGATGGTTCTAAATTAGCGGGTATCAATACTGTTTTAACAAAAACAGAAGTGAATACTAATATGAACCAAACTTCAGATGCAGAAGGAAAGTTTATCTACCAGTTAGAGCAACAGTCTGATTATACGATTGTGGCCAATCAATCCGGACGGTTTTCACAAACCGAATCAGTAACTACAAAAGGCTTAAACCGGAGTCAAACGCTATATGTTACCTTGAAATTGGGAATAGATGATATTGAATCAGGAAAAACATTCGTTTTGAAGAATATAAACTATGATTTTGATAAATCAGATATAAGACCAGACGCAGCTAGAATTTTAGATAATCTGGTGAATATTTTAAAACAGAATCCATCATTAAGAATAGAGCTTTCTTCGCATACAGATAGTAGAGGAAGTGATATCTATAATCTTAGACTATCTCAGAGAAGAGCAGAATCTGCTGTTAAATATCTGGTAAATAAAGGCATTGATAAGTCTAGATTAGTAGCCAAAGGCTTTGGTGAGAACAGATTATTGAATAAATGCGCCAATGGGGTAGATTGTACAGATGCAGAACATGAAGCAAACAGGAGGACAGAAGTGAAGGTGTTAAAGTATAGTGCAGAATAGATTGATATAAGCAAAAAAAGAAAAACTCTAAAGCGTGTTTAGTAAACACCCCGGCATAAAATTACGGGGTGTTTTTTTGTTATATGATGTAGAAAATGAAGAAATTCTGTAATACTGTGCAAAGTTGCACAGTATTACACAAAGTTTGTGCTTGAGGCAAAAAGGAGAAGTTCTTACATTTATAAGAAAATGTAAACCTATAAAAATAAGCTCCTTATGAAAAATATATTACTTT
>NZ_JBEBVH010000008.1:0-34215 GCF_040392825.1 Pseudopedobacter sp. | reverse complement strand
AAATAACCCACAATTTATTTTAAATATTAAAGTCCATGTGTCGAAAGACCATGGACTTTTGTTTATTAATATGACAAAGTAATTTGTCTATAGCCCTTAGTTCGATTATACATACTAATAAATTCAATAAACTAATAAGCTTTGAATTATGACTTTTCTCACATTTTGTTGCCATTAACAGTCATTTGTGTTGTATAGTAGATTCAGCACATTTGTATCATGCCTACAATAACTAAAACAACTTGTTATCATTGCGGAAATGATTGCTATACAGAAGAATTTCATAGGGAAGATAAAAGCTTCTGTTGTAGTGGGTGTTTGAGTGTGTATCAGATACTTACAAAAAGTAATCTAAACAATTACTATAAATTAAATAGAGGGCCAGGTGAAAGCAGCGCTATAGTAACCGATAAATACATTTATTTGGACGAAGACGAGTTTATAAATAAACTGGTCGATTATAAAGATCAGGAAAAGACCATTCTTACATTCTATATTCCTGCAATACATTGCAGCTCTTGTATTTGGTTACTTGAAAGATTAAATACCTTAAACGAAGGAATTACAGAAAATAGAGTAGATTTTCTGAAAAAGCAGGTTCATATTCAATTTAACCAAAATAAAATAAGCTTAAGGCAACTTGTTGAGCTATTGGCAAGTATAGGATATGAACCATTGATCAGTTTAAATGATGTTGTCAAAGAAAACAAAAAGATAAAAGATAATACGCCAACAAAGATTGCTGTAGCAGGTTTTTGTTTTGGTAATATCATGATGTTGAGTTTTCCATCTTATTTTGGCTTATCAGAAGCAGAAGCTCAATACGGGAATTTTTTTGGATCGGTTAATGTGTTATTATGTTTTCCGGTGTTCTTTTATTCAGGGAAAGATTACTTTAAAAACGCTTATCACAATCTTAAAAACGGAATACTAGATATTAATTTTCCATTAGCTCTGGGAATACTGGTAATGTTTGTTAGGACGTTGGCAGAATGGGGATTGGGTTTAGGAGAAGGTTATGCAGATAGTTTGGCCGGTCTGGTTTTCTTTCTTAATGTAGGTAAATATATGCAAAACAAAACCTACTATCACCTTTCGTTTGAAAGAGATTATCGGTCATTTTTCCCTGTTGCAGTACAGGTAATCAAAGAAAATGGAACAGAGAAATCTACACCTTTAGAAGAACTTAATAAGGGCGACCGGATAAGGGTTAAAAATCAGGAAATTATTCCGGCTGATGCTATCTTATTAAGAGGGGAAGCACTAATTGATTTTAGTTTTGTTACAGGAGAATCCAGACCGATAAGTAAAGTGTTGGGCGAAATAATCTATGCGGGTGGAAGACAAACGGGCAAATCTTTGGAGCTGGAAGTAGTAAAACCGGTTTCTCAAAGTTACCTGACCAGTTTGTGGAATAACGAAGTGTTTGATAAACAGCATAATGAAAAAAGAATAAAAACTTTTATAAGTGTGGTTAGCCATTACTTTAGTATTATACTGCTCATTATTGCCTTTGGAGCATTATTGTTTTGGTTACCTGCGGATTGGAAAACAGGCGTCTCTGCCTTTACAGCAGTTTTGATTATAGCCTGTCCGTGTGCACTGGCTCTAAGTACGCCGTTTACCATGTCTACAGCATTGAGTATCCTCGATAGAAATAAATTCTACCTGAAGAACACAGATGTGGTAGAACAGCTTGCTGCCATAGATACTGTAGTATTTGATAAAACAGGAACAGTAAGTGTGGCAGATGTTCAGGGTGTAATATTTAAAGGAATTATAAATGATAAGCAACAGGAGCTTATTTATAATATCTGCAAGAACTCGTCACATCCGCATAGTGTGAGAATTGCCTCTTTTTTGGGGCAAAGGCGCGAACATCAAATATCATATTACGAAGAGGTTGCAGGAAAAGGAATCAAAGCTATTATAGAAGGCGAAGAAATTTTGGTAGGAAGTAATTCATTTGTAACAGGAATAAAGCAAAATATAGTAGAGTTACCTGAAGTACACATAAAAATTGGAAAGAGTTATATAGGTTGTTTTCAGATAAGACAAAAATTTAGAGAAGGATTAGATGTGCTGTTAGAAAATATGGGCTCGCATTATCAAACTTACCTTTTATCGGGCGATACCAGACAAGACGCTATTGTTTTAAATAAATTTTTTAAAAGTAAGGAAGACCTTAGGTTTCAGCAGTCTCCGCAAGATAAATTAGACTTCATTAAAGAAAAGCAGGAGAGAGGTGCAAAAGTAATGATGGTAGGAGATGGCTTGAACGATTCCGGAGCACTGAAACAAAGTGATGCTGGTATTGCTGTAACAGACAATATCAATAACTTTACGCCAGGCAGTGATGCTGTATTGGACGGGAAAATGTTGCGCAGGCTGCCATTATTTATGAAATTTTCAAAAGATTCAGTAAAAGTGATTCATAAATCTTTTTGTATATCTTCAGTGTATAACATATTTGGGTTAAGTTTTGCAGTGGCAGGTAAACTATCACCTCTGTTTGCAGCTATACTAATGCCTTTAAGTACAATAACTATTATATCGTTTACAACGCTGGCGGTGCGTTACGCCGCTAAGAAAAATGGATTAATATGACAGCAATATTTTTTTTAATAGGATGCAGTGTGCTTGTCGCTCTATTGTTTTTAATAGCATTTTTATGGGCACAAAAAAATGGACAGCATGAAGATTTATATACACCATCAATACGAATGTTGTTTGATGACGATAAGGAGGCAGATTCCAAGGGCTAAAATATTTTTCACAAAATTTGTGATTTTATGAAAAATAAATGTTTATTTGTCTTAGGAACTAGTAAAACGATTGAAAATCTACCTATTTGTAGGTATATCGTTATTACCAATAGGTTTTTATAAAAATAAATTTTAATTTCAACAAAAAAACATTTGTTTATTATGGAAAAATTCTCAAAAGTAAAAGAACTAATCGCTTCTGCAGAAGTTGACGCAGAAAAATTCTACAGCAATGGTAATGGTGCTGCTGGTACTCGTTTAAGAAAATCTTTACAAGAAATTAAAGGTTTAGCTCAAGAAATCCGTAACGAGGTTACAGAAATCAAAAACAAAGCAAAGTAATAAGCATTTAGAAAATAGGAAAAAAGCCCCGATATAAATAATATCGGGGCTTTTTTATTTATAAGTAAACTGTAGGATCTGCTATTTATTTTTTTGGCTCAATATTAGGTAAGAAACCTGTTATAATGCCTAACAAAGGTAAAAAAGAACAAACTTTAAATACAAAAAAGATATCTGTCTTATCTGCTAACCATCCTAATAAAGCCGAACCGATACCGCCCATTCCAAACGCAAAACCGAAGAAAAGCCCGGCAATCATCCCTACTTTACCCGGAAGTAAATCCGTGGCGTAGACTAGAATAGCAGAAAAAGCCGACGCGATGATTACACCTATAAAGACAGAAAGTACGGCTGTCCAAAATAAACTAACATGAGGTAGCAATAATGTAAATGGAGCCGCTCCTAAAATGGAAATCCATATAATATATTTTCTGCCAAAGCGATCGCCTAAAGGACCTCCAATTATAGTCCCCAGTGCAATAGCAGCTAAAAACAAGAAGAGATACATTTGGGACTGCTGTACAGATACATGAAATTTCTCTATTAAAAAGAATGTCAGGTAGCTGGTAAGACTGGCCATATAGAAATATTTAGAAAAAATAAGTATCAGTAAAATGACCAGAGCAGAAGTGATACGCCCTTTAGAAAGTTTAAGACTTCCATCATGTATTGGTTTTGTAGTTTGCTTCTTCAGATATAAATGTTCTCCATACCATTTACCTACTTTGGTTAGTATAAAAAATCCCATTAATCCTAAAATGGTAAACCAAAGGATATTGGTTTGACCGTAAGGGATTACAATTATAGCTGCTAATAACGGACCAATGGCACTTCCTGCATTTCCCCCTAATTGGAAGATAGATTGCGCCAGTCCTTTTTTACCACCAGATGCCATATGAGCTACTCTGGAAGATTCAGGATGGAAAATAGAAGAACCAAGACCAATGAAGCTTACAGAAAACAAAAGTTGCGGAAAAGACGTGGAAAAGGCTAAAGAAATAAGACCAATGGTAGTACATGACATTCCTAAAGCTAATGAAAAAGGTTTCGGCTTTTTATCTGTATAATTACCAACGAAAGGTTGCAGAATTGATGCTGTGAGCTGGTAAGTTAACGTGATTAGTCCGATCTGTGCATAAGATAAATTGAAATTTTGCTTAATCAACGGATATAAAGATGGAATTACCGATTGAATTAAGTCATTGATTAAGTGTGTAAAACTAATCGTAAATAGAATAGTGTAAATGGTTTTTTGGGCAATTTGACTTGCATCTTCCTTGAGGTATTGTTCCTGGGCTTCCATAAATTATAATTAAGTATTAATGCCATTTAATGATTGTTTCCGCAACAGACCACGCTTTCCTAGGATTCTTTTCTATAATTGCTTCTAACAGATCTTGATGAAAAATTTGGGTTTCCATAAATGAAGAAGTATCAGAATAATAAAATAAGAACCATTTTTTCAGATGTTTTGAGGCGATTCTGTAAAGTTCTATTAGAATTTCATTTTTAGATGCGATAGCTATAGACGTATGAAAGTCAATATCAGCATCAATACAGTGTTCTAAATTACCTTCAACAGCGTATAGATTCCTTTTATGTAAATGTTCGGCAATTAAATCTATATCCTCATTACTTCTGTTAATAGCGGCTTTCTCTGCAATTTTCATTTCCATTAATCTTCTCACTTCATCCAGATCTTCCAGATTGGCTTTGCTGAATTTTTTGTCGAGCGGATTTTTAGTACTGTTCACATCTTCTACAAAGGTTCCTAAACCTTGCTGAACCCTCAAATAACCAGAATTAGTCAATATTTTTACGGCCTCTCTTATACTGGAACGCCCTACGCTAAAATCGCGCATGAGTTCAGGTTCTATTGGCAGTTTAGCTCCGGTTTTATAAAAACCCGAAATAATTTGATTTTTTATTTTTTCGGCAACAACTTCTGCCAAAGATCTTTTTACTATCATAGTTTTGACAACATCATATCATCTGATGATTGCAAAAATAGAATATTTAATCTGAAAAATTCATAAATGTTTTTAAAAAGGTAAATTTGAGAAAAGTGAATTATGAAAATTATAGCTTTTGCAGGCTCTAACAGTTCCAAATCAATCAATAAAACTTTAGTACACCATACATTGAAATATTTTGGATCTTACGAAACGGAAGTATTGGATTTAAACGATTATGAAATGCCCTTGTTCTCGGTAGATAAGGAGAGAAGTAATGGACATCCAGATTTAGCCCGGCAATTTTTGCAAAAAATATCTTCTGCTGATGCATTGATTATTTCTCTGGCAGAACACAACAGATCATATTCGGTAGCTTTCAAGAACATTCTGGATTGGATTTCCAGAGTAGAAAAGCTGCCTTTTTATCACAAACCAACTTTATTAATGAGTACTTCTCCCGGGGCTTTTGGAGGCGGGAATATAATGCAAACAGCAGTTAAGTTTCTTCCTCAGTTCGGTATGGATATTATAACTACCTTTTCTTTACCGAAGTTTTATGAAACATTTAGTGTGGAAGAAGGAAAGATTCTAAATGAGGAATATCAAAAAGCTCATGAAGAGGCTATAAATGACTTCAAGTCTAAATTAGATTTATAGTATAATGAAAAGAGGCAGTTACTAACTGCCCCTTTTTACATATAACCTAATATTTTTAGTACTTGTTTGCTATTCTGTTCTTCGCCAAAAACCTCATAATTAAAAGTTTCATCTCTGTTTCTTCTAATCAATACATGTTTAGGTGAAGGTAAAAGACAATGATGTATACCACCGTAACCACTTAAAACTTCCTGATAAGCACCCGTATGGAAAAAACCTAAATACTGCACTTTTCTGGTTTTAGGCATAAATACATTATTCATGTGTGCTTCCTGGTTATAATAGTCCTGTCCGTCGCAAGTAATACCGCCTAAATTCACTTTTTCGTATTCAGAATCCCAGTTGTTAATAGGCAGTAAGATGTATTTTTGGTTTAAAGCCCAAACATCAGGAAGATTGGTAATGAAAGAACCGTCCAGCATCAGCCATTTTTCCCTGTCGTTCTGTTGTTTCCTGCCTAAAACTTTATAAAGGATTCCGGAGGCTTCCGCCACAGTATATTTTCCAAATTCAGTAATAATATCCGGTTCCATTACTTCATGAGCAGCGCAGATTTGTTTGATACGTTTAACGATTTCATTAATCATATATTCATAATCGAAATCGAATACCAGGGAATCTTTAAAAGGCATGCCACCACCAATATCCAACGTATCTAAATCGGGATTAACCTTTTTGAATTTACAATAAAGGGTAACATATTTTTCCAGCTCGTTCCAGTAATACGGAGTATCAGAAATTCCCGAATTGATAAAGAAATGCAATAATTTAACCCTGAAGTTCGGATTCTTGCTAATCTTTGAATTGTAAAAATCAATAACGTCTTCTTGTCTTATTCCTAATCGGGAAGTATAGAACTGAGAATCTGGTTGTTCCTCAGAGGCAATTCTAATTCCCAAGTTACAAGGCGTATCCAGTTCAATTTCATCGTCGTAAAGATTAAACTCTTCCTTATTATCCAGCACAGGGACAATATTTTTAAATCCGTCATGCAACATATCAATAATATATTGCTTGTACTGGAAAGTTTTAAAACCATTACAGATAACCGTAATATCTTTGGTTACATTACCCTTTTTCTCCAAAGCCTCAATCATAGGCATGTCAAAAGCAGAAGATGTTTCCAAATGGATATCATTTTTTAAAGCTTCTTCTACGATATGCTTAAAATGAGAACTTTTCGTACAATAACAATATTTATATGTTCCACGGTAATCATTATTCAGAATTGCCGTTTGGAAAAGAATTTTAGCTTGTTGAATTTTCTTGCTAATAAGTGGCAGATAAGTGAAACGAAGTGGAGTACCATATGTTTCAATCATTTCCATTAAGTTTAGATCATGAAAATATAATTCATCATCTATAATATCAAAACCTTCTTGAGGAAAGCCTACACTAAGATCCTGAAACTCTTGATAACTCTGCATGCTTTTTAAATTTTCGCAAAAATGTAATTTTTAATTGATAAATACCTATGTGAAAAGTAAAAAAATTCATTGCCTTTACTCTGTTGGCTCATTAAGTTCAATAGTCAGTAAATGAGTTAAGTCTCCTGCTTCTAGCTTTCTGCCTTCCACATATCAAATCTGACTAATATTATCTATTTTTGTGCCATGAATTTTTTAGCACAAGCAATTAGTCAGGCTTTTAAAGCTTCGTTTAATATAGACATAGAACCGGCGCAAATTAATTTAGAACAAACAAAAAAGGAATTTGAAGGTCACCAAACCTTAGTTGTTTTTCCTTTTGTAAGACAAACCAAAAAATCTCCGGAACAAACAGCACAGGTTTTGGGAGAGTATCTGAAAAGTAATTATCAGGAAATAGAAAGCTTCAATGTTATAAAAGGTTTTTTAAATATTGTTTATTCTGATTCTTTCTGGTTGAATATTTTCAATAACGAAATTGCTAAAGACGGTTTTGCAAAACCAGTCTCAAATGGTCAGAAAGTAATGGTAGAATATTCTTCGCCAAATACAAATAAACCATTGCATTTAGGGCACATCAGAAATAATTTATTGGGTTATTCTGTTGCAGAATTGTTGAAAGCAAGCGGTTACGATGTTGTTAAAGCGAATTTGGTTAACGACAGAGGAATTCATATTTGCAAATCTATGCTGGCCTGGCAGAAGTTTGGTGATGGAGAAACACCTGAAAGTTCTGGTTTGAAAGGTGACCATTTAGTCGGAAAATATTATGTTATTTTCGATAAAGCGTATAAAAAAGAGATAGACGTTTTAAAAGCGGAAGGGAAAAGTGAAGAAGAAGCAAAAAAAGAGGCTCCTTTAATTAAGGAGGCTCAGGCTATGCTTGTAAAGTGGGAGCAGGGCGATGGAGAAGTTATCCAATTATGGAAAACTATGAATTCCTGGGTTTATGCCGGGTTTGATGAGACTTATAAAAAACTAGGTGTAAACTTTGATAAATTCTATTACGAATCTGATACCTATCTTTTAGGTAAGGATATAGTGGAAGAAGGTTTAGCAAAAGGCGTTTTCTTTAAAAAAGAAGATAATTCCGTTTGGATTGATTTAACAGAAGACGGATTGGATGAGAAGCTGGTAAGAAGAGGAGATGGTACATCTGTTTATATCACACAGGACCTGGGAACCGCACAACTTAAATATGATGAGTTTGGTATTGAAAAATCTATTTACGTTGTTGGAAATGAACAGGATTACCATTTTAAGGTATTGTTCCTGATTTTGAAAAAGTTAGGGAAATCCTGGGCAGACGGACTATATCACCTTTCTTACGGTATGGTTGACCTGCCAAGCGGTAAAATGAAATCAAGAGAAGGAACTGTTGTAGATGCGGATGATTTAATCGAGGAAATGAAAATCACTGCGAAAGAAAAAACAGAAGCTTTAGGCAAGGTAGACCATTTCGATGAAGAAGAAAAAGAGAAATTGTATCATATGATTGGGATGGGGGCTTTAAAATACTTTTTGTTAAAAGTAGAGCCTAAGAAGAGGTTGCTTTTTGATCCAAAAGAATCTATAGATTTTCAGGGAAATACAGGTCCTTTCATTCAGTATACTCATGCAAGAATCAGATCGGTAATAAGCAAAGGCTTCTATAATGCAGATCAAGCTCATGCATCCGCTCCTGAAAAATTACAGGAAACAGAATTGGAATTGATACAAATCTTAAGCCGATATCCGGCTGTATTAAGTAGTGCTGCCAGAGATTTTAATCCCGGAGCAATAGCAAACTATACCTATGAATTGGCAAAAGCGTATAATAAATTCTATCAGTCAGAATCCATTCTAAAGATAGAGGAGGATATATTAAAGGATTTCAGATTGAAATTATCTTATCACACGGCAGAAACTATAAAAAATGCCATGGCGCTTTTGGGAATAGAAGTTCCCGAGAGAATGTAAACTATTTTGAATTAAAAAAGAAAGCCAGCTTAACACGAGCTGGCTTTCTTTTTTATTGGCACCATCTTTCACATCTTTCTGTATATTTTGAAGTAAGTCGGGATATTAAGATAATTTCATACATATCTATGAGAAAATCTGCCAGTTTATTTCGTACTTCTCCTGATACATTTGTATATACTTAATTTTAAAACCTAAAGTAAAACTGAGAAAAGAATAAGAATAAAATGAAGAATCTCCCATTTTTAGATTTGGCAGTAATAGCACTTTACCTGATAGCAATGGTATTGGTAGGTGTTTATTTTTCGAGAAAGAACGATAGTTCCGATCACTATTCCAAAGCATCAGGTAGAATTCCTGGCTGGGCAATAGGATTATCGATTTATGCAACGTTTTTAAGCAGTAATACCTTTTTAGGAGTTCCCGGAAAAGCTTTCGGTGGTAACTGGAATGCCTTTGTATTCAGTTTGTCCATGCCTTTAGCTGCCTGGGTAGCTGCAAAATATTTTGTGCCATTTTACAGAACGGTAGGAGAGGTTTCTGCTTATACCAATCTTGAAAAAAGGTTTGGAGCATGGGCGCGTACTTATGCTGTGATTTGTTTTTTACTTACGCAGCTAGCCAGAATGGGATCTATATTTTTTGGAATCAGTCTTACCTTACAAGCTCTAACAGGTTATAGTATGGAAATGATTATGCTGGTAACAGGTATCTGTATTATCATTTATACTGTAATGGGAGGAATAGAAGCGGTAATATGGACTGAGGTTGTTCAGGGGATTTTGAAGACTTTAGGAGCCGTATTGATTATTTATCTGATTGTTGCAGATCTTCCGGGTGGGTTTTCTAAAATAATAGAAATTGGAAAAGCCGAGAATAAATTTAGTTTAGGTTCCTTGTCTTTAGACTTTACGCAATCTACTTTCTGGGTCATTCTGTTATATGGTTTCTTTATCAACCTGAATAATTTCGGTATGGATCAGAACTATGTACAAAGATATCATACGGCCAGATCGGCGAAAGAAGCCGCAAAGTCCGTTTGGTTATGTGTGTACTGTTATGTTCCCGCTTCTTTGTTGTTCTTTGTGATAGGCACGTGTTTGTATGCTTATTATCAGCTTAATCCGGAACTGATTGAACCAGTAAAATTGCAAGCTGCGGCAGAAAGACTGAGTGCAAGTGCGAGTTCTTCTGAAATTGCTTCATTAGCAGCTACATTAAAGCCCGAAGATTACGGAGATAAAGTGATGCCTCACTTTATGGTAACTATGATTCCTACAGGATTAGTTGGCTTAATTGTTTCAGCTATTCTTTCGGCAGCAATGAGTACGATAAGTTCTGGTATGAATGCTTCTGCGACTGTATTTGCTGAAGATATCTATAAAAGATATTTCAGACCGAATATTACCGATAAACATAACATGAGATTGCTCCATTTGGGAACTGTAGCTTTTGGTTTGGCCGGTATGGTTTGTGGTATTGCCATGATTGGTGTAAAGAGTATCCTGGATATTTGGTGGCAGTTGTCAGGGATATTTGCAGGAGGTATGCTGGGACTATTTTTATTGGGACTAATAAGTAAACGTTCGGGAAATACCGAAGCTCTGGCAGCTACGATTGTAGGTTTAATGGTTATTCTTTGGATGTCATTATCTTATCTGATTCCGGATGAATACAGCTATTTAAGAAACCCTTTACACGCGAATATGATTATTGTAGTAGGTACACTAACTATCTATCTGGTTGGTGCTATAATGACAAAATTCAGAAACGCATCTAATAATTCATAACTCATAACTAAAAACTGAATATATATAATGGAAAAAAGAGAGAAAGGCTTCATTCCTGTTATGCTAACTCCATTCAAAGATAATGGAGAAGTAGATTATGACGGCTTGACAAGATTAACCGAACTTTATATAAATGCCGGATCTGCAGGGTTGTTTGCCAATTGTTTATCTAGTGAAATGTTTGAACTTTCTGAAGATGAAAGGTTAAAGGTTGTAGGTCATGTGGTTAAAGCTGCCAACGGAAAGGTTCCTGTTGTGGCAACAGGTACATTTGGAGGGGCTATAGCACAACAAGCAGATTTTGTTAAAAGAATACATGATACAGGATTAGAAGCAGTTATCGGGATTACAGGGCTTTTAGCATCTGAATCGGACAGTGATGAAGTTTTTGATGCAAATGTTGCCGAACTTTTAAATCTTACAGGAAATATTCCTATGGGTTTTTACGAATGTCCGGTTCCTTATAAGAGGTTAATTTCTCCAGCTCAATTAGGAAATCTGGTTAAAACAGGAAGGGTAACTTATCATAAAGACACTTGTCTGGATATCGATCAGGTAAGGGCAAAAATCGCTGCTACACAGGGATACAATTTCGGTTTGTATGATGCTTATATGGTTCATGCAGTAGAATCTTTAAAGGAAGGTTCAGCCGGTCTGTCTTGTATTCAGGGAAATTTTTATCCTGAATTGATTGCATGGCTATGTAAAAATTACAACAATGAGTCTGTAAAAGAACAGGTTGATTTAGTTCAGCAATTCTTTATAGACAATATGGATGTAATGCATAATGTCTATCCAACTATTGCTAAATACTCTTTACAAAGAAGAGGATTTGATATATCGACTTTCACAAGAAGAGAAGGAATCGGAAGTTTTGATAATCAAATCAAACAGGGAATAGAGGATTTAGATAATAGGTATACTATTTTAAGAAACGAGCTCGAACTGGAATATAATTTAGCTTAGTTGGTTTGGTTTAATTTCCGCAAGTGTATCAGAAGCATAAAGCTAAAAAGTTTTAAATCTAATACACTTTGCGGTTTTCTTTTATTCTTTAAATCAATATTCCAGCAATTGAAGCAGAAAGATAAGAAGCCAAAGTACCACATATTAAAGCTTTCATACCGAGTTTGGCCAGATCAGGCCTTCTTTCGGGGGCTAAAGTACCGATACCGCCAATCAACATTCCTACACTGCTGAAATTTGCAAAACCACAAATGGCAATACTTACAATTAATAGCCCTTTCTCGGTAACAATAGGAACAGCACCTGAAGTGAGATTCTTAAAAGCAAGAAATTCATTAACAGTAAGCTTTTGACCAAGCAGCGTAGCCGTATTATTCAGATCTTCAGATGGAACTCCCATAGCCCAGGCAAAAGGATAAAAAATCTGTCCAAAGATCCAGTCCAACGTAAGATCAAAATCAGGATTAAATATATGAGCGATACTAAGCAAACACCAATCCAGTAAAGCAATAAGAGCAATAAAACCAATAATCATGGCGATCACATTCATTGCAATCTTGAAACCATCGCCCGCCCCGTGAGTTATAGCGTCAATAAGATTCGTATATTCACTTTTTACCTCAAGTTTCACTTTGCCCATAGTTTGTGAAGCCTCTGTCTCAGGAAAAATAATCTTAGAAATAACTAAAGCACCCGGAGCTGCCATTAAACTGGCCATAATTAGCTTTGGTGCCAAATCCATTCCTGCCTGAGCACCCATATTGGAATACACAATAAGGATTCCCCCGGCAATACAGGCTAAACTTCCGCTCATAGAAGCCAGAAGTTCACTTTTTGTCATCCCTTTCAAGTAAGGTCTAATCATAACCTGAGCTTCAACCTGTCCTACAAAGGCACTTGCAACATTGCTTAAAGCTTCAGATCCGCTTACTCTCATTAGAAAGTTCATGCCTCTGGCTATTAAGGCAACAACTCTTTGCATAATGCCTAAATAGTAAAAAATAGCAACGAGAATACAAACTAATATAATGGTAGCGGTAACGTTGAATGCAAAAACAAAACTGCTGGGAGCCTCAAAATTTTGAGGGGCACCATCGTGTCCAATTGTAGCGATCCCGCCATATGCGAAATTTACCCCTGCTTTGGCAAACTGTTCTATCTTTTGCATACCTCTTCCTAATGTTTGGAAAAAATTTCGGATAGCATCTACCTTCAGGATAGAAATAGCGATAAACAGTTGAATGGTTAAACCGCTAAAAACCAAACGATAATTGATTTTTTTTCGATTATTAGAGAGGAGATAGGCAATACCTAAAATTAATGCAATTCCTATAATGCCATGGAAACGATGCATAGATCTTTATAACGATAAATTGAATCGTAAATATCTAAAAAGATTGTTTAAATATTTTATATACTATTATTAATAAAGAAATTATAAGCAGCTATCATTAAAGCTATTTTTCTCTTTTATTCAATTCATCTCTAATTAATGCCGCTTTTTCGTAGGCTTCGGCAGCCAGGGCTTTTTGCAATTTTTCCTGAAGTTCCTCTACGCTAAAGCCGCTAAGGTTCTCTTTGGGTTGCCCGGAAGTACTTGCGCCGCCAACAACCTGGTTTTCTTCAATAGGATCTATATTATCAAGGAAAAGAAAGTCATTACCTTCAATAATAATTCCTGCAGACGCTAAAATAAATTCATAAGTATAAATAGGGCAGTTAAACCGCACTGCTAAAGCAATAGCATCAGAAGTTCTTGCATCTATTTCCAAAACTTTATGTCCGTCATTACAAACCAGTTTAGCAAAGAAAACACCTTCTATTAAATTATATATAATGACTTCCTGAACATTTATATGATAAGCATCTGCAAATGACTTAAAAAGATCATGGGTCAAAGGCCTGCTAGGAGTCATCTTTTCAATCTCAATAGCTATAGCCTGAGCCTCAAATCCACCAATAATAATAGGCAATCTTCTTCTTCCGTTCACTTCACCTAAAACTAATGCATACGCACCAGATTGCGTTTGGCTATACGACAAGCCTATAATATCTAATTTTATCTTCTTCATTAATCTATAGTCCCTAACACAAAATTAGCTATTCGCTTTCAAAGATTTAACCTCTTCTATGATTTTTGGTACAATTTCAAAGGCATCTCCCACAATTCCATAATCTGCAACCTTAAAAAATGGTGCTTCCGGATCCTTATTAATTACCACTATAGTTTTAGAAGAGGATACACCAGCAAGATGTTGTATGGCTCCGGAAATTCCTATGGCAATATATAAATTAGGGCTTATGGCTAATCCGGTTTGTCCTACGTGTTCAGAATGCGGCCTCCACCCGGCATCAGAAACAGGTTTAGAACAAGCGGTTGCAGCTCCCAGTAAATTAGCCAGTTCTTCAACCATAGCCCAGTTTTCAGGACCTTTTAAGCCTCTTCCGGCAGAAACAACAATATCTGCATCTGCTAAAGAAACTTTATTGGTAGCCTTTGCAATTTCTTTTACCACAGTTCTTAAGTCGGTATCCTTAATTTCCGGAGTATATTCCTCGATAGTTATATTTTCCGGTTTTTCGATAACCTGATATGAGTTGGGATTTAAAGAAATTACTTTTTTATCGGATTCTACTTCAACATAAGCAAATGCTTTATTAGAAAAAGCGGTCTTTTTTACTACAAACTTATTGTCATTTATATCGGGTAAATCAATAGCTCCATCAACAATACCTGCATTCAATTTTACAGCAACTCTGGGCGCTAAACCTTTTCCTGATAACGAATTGCTTAAGACAACTACATTAGCTTGTGTTTCTTTCGAGAGTTCTGCAATAATAGAAGCATAAGCCTGGTTAACGAAGTTCTTTAGTTTTTCTCCGCTTACATAAATTGCTTTTGAAACACCGTATTTTCCCAAGGATTCTAATTCGCTACGGTCTACATCGCCAATAGCTACTGCAGTAACAGAAGTATTTAGCTTCTCTGCTATCGTTTTAGCGTAAGAAGCTAGCTCGTATGCAGATTTTTTAAGTTTATTATCTGAACTTTCTATATATATTAAAACAGACATATGTTCTTTTTTAGGTAATTAAATTACTTTGGCCTCATTATGAAGGATAGCTACCAATTTCTCTGCCTCACCTGCATCAATTAATTTAACAGTGCCCCGCGGTGCTGGAGTTTCGTATTTTAAAATAACAGTTTGTGTATTGTCCGAAACCGCTTCAATAATTTCTAAAGGCTTCGTTCTTGCAGACATAATTCCCCTCATGTTTGGAATTTTGGGTTCTGCTACGCCTTCTGCTGCACCAGCTATAAAGGGAAGAGGGATGGTAATAATTTCCTTGCCACCTTCTATTTCTCGTTCTACGGTTGCCTGATTATTGTCGACATCCAGTTTCTTTATAGCGGCAACCGAAGGAATGTTCAGTAGCTCGCCAACCATACCAGCTACTAAGGACCCATTATAATCAATAGATTCTTTTCCTGTGAGAATTAAATCAAAAGAATTGCTCTTTATATAATTGGCAATTTGAGTAGATACGAAATGGGCGTCTTTGGGTGTTGCATTAATCCTGATAGCTTTATGAGCGCCAATAGCTAAAGCTTTTCTAATGGTAGGTTCAGAAGATGCCTCACCAACGTGTATTACCGTAACCTCGCCACTGTTAGCTTCTGCAATTTCTATAGCTCTGGCTAAAGCAATCTCGTCGTAAGGATTGATTATAAATTGAACACCATTATCATTAAATTTAGTGTTATCGTTGGTAAAAGTTATTTTTGTAGTCGTATCAGGTACGTTACTAATGCAAACTAATATTTTCATAAAATTTATTGCGTTATATACAAATTTAATAATTTAAGCCACATTTGCAATGTCTATAAACAGATTAGAAAAACTTCAGGAATTCTTAAAAGCAGAACCAAACGATCCGTTCTTAAAATATGCTTTAGCTACCGAATACCTTCGATTAAATAACCACGAAGAAGCATTAAAGTTTTATATTGATCTGGTAAAAAATCATGAAGACTATATAGGTACATATTATCATCTGGGAAAGCTGTATGAAGGACTTGGTAAGAAAGAAGAAGCTTTTGAGACCTATGAAAAAGGAATTGAAATAGCCAGAAAAATAAAAGATAATCATGCTTTAAGTGAACTTTTGGGAGTTTATAATAACTTGCAGGATGAACTGTATGACTAGATGAGAAAAAGACATATTATTTTTTTGAGAGATGTACTTTGGTTTATGCTCACTTCTTTTGGTGGTGCACAAGCCCATTTAGCTATTCTTTTGAATGATTTTGTGATTAAGCGGAGATATTTAAGTGAAGAAGAGCTGCTTGAACTGAATTCTCTTACACAAATATTGCCAGGTCCTGCATCTACACAAACATTGGTAGGCATTGCTTATAAGGTAGGAGGTTATTATCTGGCAATTCTCACTTTTTTGATATGGATTTTACCCTCTGCGGGTATCATGTGCTTTGTGGCAATAACCTACAAAGAGTTTTCTTTAAAAGATGAATTTACACAAATTAACAAACTAATTCAGCCTTTGGCGTTGGGTATTGTAGCTTTTGGTGCTTTTTCTTTTGGCAAAAAGATATTAAAATCAAATGTAACAGTAAGTCTTGCGGTTATTGCAGCAATATCCTCTTTAATTTTAAAAAATGCTTATGTATTTCCCATTATGATATTAGTTGGCGGAATTGTAACGTCTGCCACAGAAAGTAAATGGGACGAATCCCAAATCAGGATGTCTTTATTCTCTAAAATCAATAAGAAGAAGATGCTCTATTTTGTAGGAGTTCTTTTACTGTTTGGACTTTTGGGAACAATTATTAACAGAACTTCACCTTTTAGTTTACCTGTAAGGATGTTCGAAAACTTTTATCGTAACGGTATCCTGATTTTTGGAGGTGGAAATGTCTTGATTCCGTTAATGTATACAGAGTTTGTAGAAATGAAAAGGTATTTGTCCGGGTCTGAGTTTCTGACAGGCTATGCGGTACAACAAGCTATTCCGGGACCTACCTTTTCTTTTACTTCCTATTTAGGAGCAATGACCTTTGCCAATCAGGGATATGGAGTCTTTGCGCAAATTTGGGGTGCATTCATAGCCGTTTTCGGAATCAATCTACCTGGCTTAATATTGATGCTTTTTATAGTTCCGTTTTGGGAAGACCTTAAGAAAATCAATATGATTAAGAATTCACTTTCGGGGGTAAATGCAGTAGGAGTAGGGTTTATGGTTGCCGCTTTTATTCTCTTATTGGTTCCAACCGAAATCAATTTTCTTTCGGTTTTGATCATGCTTATCACCTTTCTTTTGCTGTACTTCACTAAAATAAAAACTCCTTACCTTATTTTGGCAGGAGTTTTAATCGGATATTTTCTTCAATAGAAACGGAAAATTGTCGAATTTTAACTTGAAACATTAAAACGGAGCATCTTCTTCCGTATCCCAGTTTTTAGGCTTTAATGTAATAGTATCAAATTGAGAAGAAGGAGTCATACTGAATGGATCTGCGTTTACGCCAGATTCCAAAGCAGGTGCGCCCATGGCTCCGTACCCATCTTCCAAATCGGCAAATTTCACATACTTACCAATAAATCTTAACGGAACAATACCCGTTTCACCATTTCTATGTTTTGCAATAATAACTTCGCCAACACCTGCAGTTGGGTTACCATTTTCATCCTGATCTAAGCCATAATATTCCGGACGATAAAGGAATAATACCATGTCGGCATCCTGTTCAATCGCTCCGGATTCACGCAAGTCGGAAAGCATGGGCCTTTTAGCACCGCCAGGTCTGCTTTCAACAGCCCTACTTAACTGAGAAAGTGCTATTACCGGAATTTCCAATTCTTTTGCTACTTGTTTTAAAGCCCTGGAAATGCTGGAAATCTCCTGTTCACGGTTACCGCCACCTTTTCCGTCAGATTTACCACTCATTAACTGTAAGTAGTCAATAATCACCATCTGAATATCGTATTGAGATTTCAAACGACGACATTTTGCTCTAAATTCGAAGATGTTAAGCGCAGGAGTATCGTCTAAAATAATTGGAGCTTCGCTTAAATTACCAATTTTAGAAGTCAACTGATGCCATTCCCAATCCAATAATTTTCCTTTACGGATTTTTTCCTGCTCTATTTCTGCTTCACCCGCAATAAGACGGTTTGTTAACTGAACAGAAGACATCTCTAAAGAGAAAACTACTACGGCCTTTTTGAATTGTACAGCAGCATTTCTGGCGCAGCTTAATACGAAAGCTGTTTTACCCATTGCAGGTCTCGCCGCAATAATAACAAGGTCAGACTTTTGCCAGCCATTGGTCATTCTGTCCAGGGCAGTAAATCCCGAAGGCACACCGGTTAAGGAATCGTCTTTGTCTTTTAAAGATTCTAGAATCTTCACAGATTCTTTCACCACATCGTCCATCTTTCTGGAATCGCGACGTAAGTTATTCTGAGCTATATCGAAGAGGTTTTTTTCGGCATAGTCCAGAAGTTCGAACACATCGCTGGTATCTTCGTAAGACTGGTTAATGATGTCTGTAGAAATCCTTATTAATTCTCTTTGAATAAATTTTTGAGAAATAATACGGGCATGATATTCAATATTTGCTGCAGACGCAACTCTGTTAGTTAATTCTGTAATGTAAAAAGCACCCCCAACCATCTCTAAATCTCCTTGTTTTCTTAGTTGAGATACAACTGTAAGAATATCTACGGGAGAAGATTGAGTAAACAGGGTTTGTATAGCTTCGAATATTTTTTGGTGAGCTTCCTTATAGAAAACGTTTGGTTTTAATATATCAATAACTGTAGATAACGCATCCTTTTCTATCATCAAAGCGCCCAACACCGCTTCTTCTAAATCTAATGCCTGTGGCGGCAATTTTCCTAAGGTTGAAGCCGGAGCAGGTGCACTTAATCTAGATCTTCTATCTCTACTAACAGGTAATTTATTGGATTCTGCATCAAAACTCATTTTACAAAAGTAGGCTTTTTTTCGACTACAAACAGCCCTTCTAAACACAGGTCTGTAACACTAATGTTGAATATGACTGAAAATGAGGATTTAGAGATGTTGTTTTAAACATCGAATGTTGATAACTTGTTAGGAATGTCATTTTTCATTGTTCTTTATGTGAATAAAATAGATGTTGATAAAAAAATGATATGTTTATTAGTCGGCTGTATAATATGTTGTGGTTCACTGTTAGCAATCAATTTTTAGCTATCTTTGCGCCCTATGCAGGACAGGAACTATAAAAGACATGAGCCCAGAGAATCAAATCAAATGATATTTGGGATTAGAGCGGTTATTGAGGCGATTAAAGCAGGCAGAGATATCGAATCTCTTTTTATACAGAGAGGGCTAACAGGAGGTTTGTATACCGAACTGAAAACATTGCTAAGAGAATATGATATTCCGTCTCATCAGGTTCCTGTAGAGAAATTGAATCGCATTACTGCTAAGAACCATCAGGGAGTAGTTGCTTTTATTTCTCCTATTACATATCAGAAAATAGAAGATATTATTCCTGTTATCTATGAGAATGGAAAAACTCCTTTAGTACTTCTTTTAGACAATATTACCGATGTCAGAAACTTTGGAGCTATTGTAAGAACGGCAGAATGTGCGGGTGTACATGCTATCGTAATTCCAAAGAAAGGTGCTGCACAGATTAATCCGGATGCTGTAAAAACTTCGGCTGGAGCCCTTTATAAAGTGCCTGTTTGCAGACATGACAACTTATTGGCTGTGCTGAGATTTTTGAAAGACTCAGGTCTCCAGATTGTGTCTTGTACCGAGAAGACGGATGATTTGATATATAAGCCAGATTATACAGCGCCAACGGCCGTTATAATGGGCGCAGAGGACGAAGGAATTTCTTTCGATCTAATCAGAAATTCTGATTACTTAACCAAGATTCCAATGGCTGGTGAAATAGAATCTTTGAATGTATCTGTTTCAGCTGGAATTATTCTTTATGAGGCGGTTAGACAACGGATGTAGGAACTTTTAGAGAAGGGCGACTAAAATAACGGGTTGCCTTATCTGATCTGTTTCAATTGCTTTTTAGGTACTGTTTTTTGTAAACTGACTGAATCATAATAAATCATCAATATGTAGATTCCATGAATTGGAAGAATACTGGTGTTCTCTTTCTAAAAAAGTACTCATATTATATTCTTATTATAATAAAATGCCTTATTTCTAACTGATTATAATGTTAAATAAATGGAAAAGCTACATTCATAATCAGCAATTACCAATTTTAGAAATATGAGGTGAACAGTACTCTAAATATAGGAAAATATCTTTTTCATACTCTCATAAGCACTCTAATGGGAGCCACCTTCACAGAATCGTATTGGATTTAGCCCTATGATTTTTAGTATAAAAATCGCTTCAATATCTTTTTTTAAAAATACTTTTTATTGGTTGTATAAAATAAGCCAAATGCTTTCGAAAGAAAAAATGTTAAATTATTATGATATATATTTAGATTTTTGAAAATATTATTATATTCGTGTACGTTAACGTTTATATATAATTTTAGTTTTATATAAATAAGCTTCCGTGATAAAGGAAACAAATATAAAGGAAGAGCTATCACAGAAAATTAAATAATTGAAATAGATAGCTTGTTATTTAAGAAAAATGCATTAAGTGTATAGTATTAAAGTATAAATGCACACTTTATTTAGATAAACCAATACTAACTAATTAAATATGATTAAAACTATAAAAGTTGCATTAACGTTTTTTGTAATTGCAATAATTTCGATAACGAATCTAAAGGCCCAATCACATTCTTACACAACTGATTTTAAAATAAAAGGCTTTCATCTCGATTTGCGAATACAGGTAATGAAACCGGAAGCCTTAAAAGCATTTGCTTTAAAATTGAGCAAATCTGGAGTCAATACAATCATTATGGAATATGAAGCAACTTTTCCCTTCGAAAAACATCCGCTTATTCCAAACCGCTATGCATATACAAAGACAGAAATTTCTGATTTTGTAAAATATTGTTCGGGCCTGGGAATAGATGTGATTCCTTTGCAACAAAGTTTTGGACATGTGGAATACATTCTGAGATTTCCGAAATATGCTAAATTACGAGAATCCAATAAGGATTACTCCCAGATTAACCCAATGGAGGAAAAGCTCGCAGGTGAACTCTTTAAGGACCTTTTTTCAGAGATGGCAGAAGTTCATCCCTCTAAATATATTCATATAGGTTGTGATGAAACAAGATTATTAGGATACAGCCCAAGAAGTAAAGCAAAAATGGAAAAATTTGGAGTGGGTAAACTGTATGGCGATTATGTAAAGCTAATCTGCGATGTGGTATTAAAAATGGGAAAAACACCTGTGCTTTGGGCAGATATAGCTTTGAAATATCCTGAATCTTTAAAATCGTTACCCAAAGGCGTTGTTTTTGTTGACTGGAATTATGGTTGGGATTTAAATAAATTTGGTGACCATAAAAAGTTGATGGAAGCAGGTTTCGAAGTATGGGGAGCTCCGTCGCTTCGCTCAAGCCCTGATAATTATAACCTGACAACCTGGGAAAAACATTTTAATAATATCAAAGATTTCATACCTCAGTCAAGAGAGCTTGGGTATACTGGTATGGTTATGACTTCATGGTCTACATCAGGAGTATATTCTTATGTGTATGAAAGCGGATCAGATATAATCGATTTATATGCCATAAGACGGGTTTATCCTTTGTCGGGTTTTAATATCCTGCTGGCAGCCTACCTAAAGGCTATGAATGAAACTAAGGCTTTAGATATTAACCAATTTGTAAAAAAATATACAAAGGACAACTATGGTTTCAATCAGGAACAATCTGCAAAGTTTTTTAATGCACTTACGGCGGTACCGTATCAAATAAGTCAGGGTAAAATTAGCGGACAAAAAGATATGTCTATTAAACAACTGCTTGATAGTGTCAAGCATGTTGAAAATGTTTTTAACGAGCTTAAACCACTGAGGAACAAAGAAGAGTTTGAACATTATCGTTTAATAGCAAAAACACGCAGATTATACGTTTCTTACCAATATTTAGAACAGCGAGCAAATAATCCGGAATTTACTTCAGGTCAGATCTCTGTTCTACTTCCAGAATTAAGAAACATTATCGCAGAAACGAATAAATTAAACAGCCAATATTTAAAAATAAACAGTAAGGAATTTTATGCTTCGGAGCTTAAGGTAGATAATGACTTGCGTTTGTCAAAAATGCAAATGTTGTATGACCGTCTTTCCAGAAAACGTTAATCGGATTTTTTGGGCTTTTTGTTTTGAGAGGGTGTTCCAAAATTAACGCTTTTGCCCGGCCGAACAGATTCGAAGCCTCTTTAATGTTACTCAGAAATACATTTCGACTTCATTCTATGTGACAGTTGAGACTTTTCGGATAGCCTTTCTTTTTTTGTTTCATCCTTTGGTGAATAGGAGAGCAGGCTAGCCTGATTGATTATGGAAATATTTTAAAAGTTAGCTGGTGATAGGAATTATCTACAGAATTTTAAAGCATCAATTATAAATTCTAACTATTAAACAGATAAAAAGTGATTATGAATTTTTTGGTTTTTAAAATATAATTATTAAATTACGGTAACGTACACATTAGCTTTTTGTATCGATAAATTATAACCGGAATAATAAATGAAAATTAACAAATACAATAGACGTGAATTTATTCAAAAAGGAGCAATAGGTAGTGTTGCATTAGGGCTTTCTAATGTTTTGATGCCTTTTATAAGTAATGCCGCCACACAAAATGTTGTTAAGGTTGGAATAATTGGCTTAGATACATCTCATAGTACAGCTTTTACAAAGATGCTGAATGCCGAAAATGCAGACCCGCTTTTTGCAGGTTTTAAAGTTGTAGCCGCATATCCCAAAGGGAGCGAGAAAATCGAAGCAAGTGCTTCCAGAATAGACGGCTATACTAAAGAAGTCCAGAAATACGGTGTAGAAATAGTTTCTTCTATTAAAGAATTGCTGAAAAAGATCGATGTGATACTACTGGAATCCAATGATGGCACTATACGTTTAGAACAAACGCTCCAGGTCATTAAGGCAAGAAAACCAATATTTATAGATAAACCTGTAGCTGCATCTCTGAAAGATGTGATTACGATTTATGAAGAGGCCAGAAAATATAAAGTTCCTGTGTTTTCTTCATCTTCATTAAGATATTTTGAAAATGTAAATGATTTATCAATAAATAAAACAGGGAAAATAACAGGCGCAGATACCTATAGTCCAGCATTGCTGGAGCCATCGCATCCAGATTTTTTTTGGTACGGAATACATGGAATAGAAATGTTGTACGCAGTATTAGGTACAGGTTGTAAATCTGTTTCAAGGAAACATACAAAAGACACCGATATAGTGATGGGGATTTGGGATGATGACAAAATAGGTACATTTCGTGGAACCAGATCAGGAAAAAAGGGATATGGAGGGGTAGTGTTCGGCGAAAAAACAATTACGAATATAATATCACCTAAAAACGGTTATAAAAACCTACTTATAGAAATTGTAAAGTTTTTTAAAACGGGAATATCTCCGGTTAGTGAAGAAGAAACCATAGAAATTTACGCATTTATGGCGGCGGCAGATGAAAGTAAAAGATTAAATGGTGCTCCGGTAGATATTAAGGAGATCATCATTAAGGCAAAAAAAGAAATAAAACACTAAAAAATGTCAGAGAATTCAATAAACAGAAGAAAGTTTGTGGCCAGTAGTGCTTTGGCACTTGGAGGTTTAATGGCAATGGAAATGCCATTGTTTGGCGCAACAATTTCGGCCAGTAATACTATTCGGGTTGGAGTAATTGGTACTGGTAAAAGAGGACTTGGATTGATTAATATGGTAGAACAGGTGCCAGGTTTAAAAGTGGTAGCTTGCTGTGATATAATTCCCGAGAATCTTAATGCAGCAATGACAAAGGTTGGTGCAAAAGCGAAATCATACACAGATTATGAAAAATTGCTGGCCGATAAAAATGTGGATGCCGTGATTATTGCTACTCCTTTATATTTGCATCACCCTATGGCAGTGGATGCTTTGTCGGCAAAAAAACATGTTTATGTAGAAAAATCAATGGCTTTTACAATAGATCAGGCCCTGGATTTAGTTAAGAGAGTAAGAACCTCAAAACAGGTTTTCCAGGTAGGTTTCCAATACAGAAATTTTGAACTTTACCATAAGATTAAAGAGGTAATTCAAAAAGGATGGATAGGGGATACTTATAGTTTTGAATGTCAATACAATCGAAATTCAGATTGGAGCTATCCTGTTAAAGATCCAAAATTAGAAAGAGTAATCAATTGGAGGAAATATAGAGATCTTTGTGGGGGACCTTTATCTGAGTTATGTGCGCATCAGATTGATGCAGTGAACTACATCACAGATAGCCATCCTATAAAAGCAGTAGGTTTGGGAGGAATTAATTTTTGGAAAGATGGCAGAGAAACATACGATAATGTAAGAACAGTCTATGAATATGCTAACGGAGCAAAAGCAACATATACTTCCATTTTATCGAATGCATTTAATGGATATATGATTAGAATATTGGGAAATAAAGCAACTATTGAGATTGGAAGAAATAAAGCTTATATATATGCAGAGTCTACTAATAATGTTCTGGGAGTTGTTGATGGCGTAACAGGAGCTACCATAGCAAATGCTACACAAGGGAAAAAAACAGAAATCCCTTATTTGCAGCCCGGAACAAAGTCTGTTGAACCAACAATTAATGCGCTTAAAGATTTTTATAATAGTATAATTGATGGAAGAAAACCTGTTTCAAATGTAGAAACGGGAAAAACTTCTGCCATAGCAATTTGCATGGGACTAAATGCAATGGAGACGGAGACTATTCAGCGTTGGAAACCTGAATATTCAATATAAAGTATCTGATATATTCGATCCCAATACAGGACGATAACTTTAGTCCAATACATGATAGAAAAAGTAATTTAAAATTTGCAATTCTATTAAAATTTGAATATCTTACGGGTACGTAAACAAAAGAATTATCTTTTCCGTTATAAACTATTATCCGCTGCTTTCGAATATGTTTACGTGTACGTACACTTTTATTGTTAACCAAGTTATAAACTAAATAAAATAATTATGTGCAGAAAAAAAGTAGAAGTAATAAGCGTTGTTGCTGTTAGCAATAATTAGAGTCTCGTGATGGGGATTATTTCCATCGTTATGCTCAAAACCAAAATTATTTATCCCCATTGTAAACTACTGTTAGCTGTTTTTATAGAACACTATGCGTGTGCGTACACTTTATTATTAACCAAGATGTAAACTTAAACATACAATTATGTGCAAAAAAAAGAAGTGGTATAAAGTATTGCTGTTGCTGGCAATCATTAAGAGTATTATCCTTATGGATTATTCAGCTGTTATTGCTCAGAATCTTAGAGTAATTACAGGTAAAGTATTTGATGCCAAATCTAATGAAACATTACCAGGTGTAAATATTAAGATTAAGGGAGGGAACCTCTCTACAATGACAGATGTCAATGGTAATTTTAGTATTAAGGCAAAAAATACAGATGTGCTTGTATTTACCTCTTTGGGCCACGAAACTATTGAAACGACAGTGGGAGCTCGAACTCAAATTAGAGTTAATTTGGAATTGACTACAAATTCTCTACAAGAAGTCGTCGTCATAGGCTACGGTGCCCAGAAAAAAGAAGATTTAACGGGTGCGGTTGGGATTGTAAAAGTCGAGCAGCTGGAGGCAGCGCCGGTGATGTCTTTTGAGCAGGCGCTGGCCGGGCGTATTGCAGGTGTGCAGGTTAGTTCTTCTGATGGACAACCAGGGGATGGCATGAATATAACCATAAGAGGTGCAGGCTCATTAACTCAGGACACCTCGCCTTTATATGTAGTAGATGGATTTCCAAATGAGCATTTTGACCCGGCATCGTTAAATATGAATGATATAGAATCTATCAACATTTTGAAAGATGCTTCCGCAATTGCCATTTACGGAGCCAGAGCATCTAATGGGGTTGTGGTAATAGAAACCAAAAAAGGTAAAGTGGGTAAACCTGTAATTACCTATAATGGATCTTTTGGTATTCAGGAGATTACGCAACGCGTAGACATGATGAACTCTTATGAATTTGTTAAATATCAAATTGAAAGAAGCTCTTCTTACAAAGCAAGCTATACTCCTGCAGATTTAGATCCTAATCACGCTTCTTATGATCCTGAAGGAAGAACGCTGGAAAGTTATAGAGATATAAAAGGCGTTGATTGGCAAGATAAAGTATTAAGAACAGGAAAAACTTATATCAACAACATAGCCATAAGAGGAGGAACTGGAGGAACACGATATTCAATTTCAGGCTCAATTTTTAATAACGACGCTATCTTTATAAATACGGGGCAAGACAGGTATCAAGGTAGAATTGCATTAGATCAGGATATTAATAAGAAAATATCTGCGGGAATAAACCTGAATTATTCTCAAAGGAGTTATTACGGAAGTCAGGCTGCAGTAGGAAGCAGTGCTTCGGCAGTATCTTCCTATTTATTGTATTCGGTTCTCGGATACAGACCGGTAACTGGACGTATTGATTATACCGAAGAGAACTTATCTGATGACATATTGGATGATGATATAGATCTGCTTAATGACTATAGGGTAAATCCTGTTCTGGATATCTCAAATGAATATGATAAAAAGATGCTTGGCAATTTGGTAGGGAACGCTTATTTAACTTTTAAAATTAATAAGAATTTCACTTTTAAAACCCAAGGATCAATAAATAGCTTAACAAATAATAGGGAGTATTTTTATAACTCTGAAACTAGACGCGGAAATGAAAGATATCCAGGGAATGTGAGAGGACAATGGGGAGGAAAAAATTACTCAGAGAGTTTTATTTGGTCTAACGAAAATACGCTGACTTATAAAAATACCTTCAATAAAAAACATAATGTTGAAGGGTTATTAGGATTTTCTAATCAAAAAGGTATTTCTAAATCGGGAAACTTTGTAGCTATTAATACGCCGGATGAAAATTTAGGAATTGATGGTTTGGGAAAAGGAGAAGCCTATACGATAGGCGGAGTAACCTCAGATTACACATTGCAATCTTATTTTGGTCGGGCTAATTACAATTATCAATCTAGATTTTTTCTAACCGCAACATTTAGAGCCGATGGTTCATCTAAATTCCCTTCAGAAAATAGATGGGGGTATTTCCCTTCGGGTGCCTTTGCTTGGAGAATGTCTAAAGAAAAATTTATAAAAGACATCAAAGTTATTTATGATGCTAAATTGAGAGTTAGCTATGGTTTAACGGGGAATAATAGAGTTTCTAATTATGCTCCGCTTTCTATAGTGGACTTTTCTCAAAGTGCAGCTTCTTATTCCTGGGGAAATGCCGCACCAATTTTAGGAGCTTATTCTGTATCTCCCGGAAATGGAAATTTGAAATGGGAAACTACAGAAGCTTTTGATATAGGATATGACCTCTCTTTATTTAAGAACAAAGTAGAGCTTGTATTCGATTATTACACACGTACAACTAAAGATCTATTATTATATGCCAATATGCCTTATCATACAGGTTACGACAGGGTTTATAAAAATATAGGCTCATTGCGTAATAACGGGCTGGAGTTCAGTTTAAATACAATTAATATTGACAATAAAAATTTTAAGTGGCAGTCGAACTTTAACATCAGTTTCAACAGAAATAAAATTCTGAGTCTTACAGACGGCGAAAATCTGATGCAATCAATTGTTTCCTGGAACCAAAATTTCATCAATACACCTTTATATATATCAGAGGTGGGCCAGCCTGCAGGTCAAATGTTTGGATATATTTGGGAGGGTAATTATCAGTATAGTGATTTTGAAGATGATGGTTCAGGAGTATACACTACATTAAAGCCGGGTATTCCGGTTAATAATCCAGACGGTTCTGCCGTTAGCCCTGGAGACATAAAATACCGCGATTTAAACGGAGATGGGATCATAAATGATAGCGATAGAACAATTATAGGTAGAGGTACCCCTATACATTCTGGCGGATTTTATAATGATTTTTCATATAAAGGATTCAAGTTAGGTGTACTGTTTCAATGGGTATACGGAAATGATATTTTAAATGCAAATAAAATAATGTTTGAAGGAGCCCCTGTAAACAATTTAAACCAGTTTGCCAGCTATGCCAACAGATGGTCACCCGAAAATCCAACTAATGAAAATTATAGAACCGGAGGGCAGGGGCCTGTGAGCAGATATTCTACTAAATATATAGGAGATGGCTCTTTTATAAGACTAAAAACCATAGAGCTGGGATACTATTTGCCCAAAAAGTTATTGTCTAAGCACAAAATAACATCTTTAGGAGTAACGCTATCTGCTCAGAATTTATTCGTATGGGATAATTATTCCGGTTTTGATCCTGAAGTATCGACAAGACCGTCTGTGCTAACACCAGGATTCGATTTTTCTGCCTATCCTCAGGCTAGAACAGTAGTAATGGGATTAAAAATGGGGTTTTAATATAAAAAGCATATAACTATGAACTCGATAAAAATATTAGCAGTGGTATTATTAGCCTTATCTTTTAGCTCTTGTAAGAGCTTTTTAGATACAGAACCACTTTCAGAAAATACATTAGAGAATTTTTACAAAAATGAAAAACAGATAAGAGCAGCATTAGCTGGTGTATACGACAGACTTGCGAGATCGGAAACATATGGAGATAGAATGTTAGGGAGAATGGGATTAGACGCCGATGAAGCATATCACAGCGCATATAGAACTATAGGGGTAGAAACAAATAGTACGTTTGCAAGCGACCCTAATATATCCAAAAACTGGAAATTTTGGTACGATGGTATTAATAGAGCAAACCTTCTTTTAGAAAATTTACATAGAGCAGAGATGGATTCAGTAGAACGGAGAGTAGTAAGAGGAGAAGCTTTGTTTTTAAGAGGTTATTATCACTTCATGTTAGTGAAACATTGGGGAGATATACCTTTAATGACCAAATCAGTATCAGATCCGTCAAATGTTTATGCAGAACGTACACCTGCCAAAGAGGTTTACGAGCAGATAGAAAAAGACATGATAGAAGCAGAGGGACTGGTTAAAACAGCTATGCAGGTAGGGCATGGAGGAAGGATCAACAAGTCTGCAGTGAGAGGAATTCTTGCCCGCGTTTATCTTCATTGGGCAGGCTATCCTATAAAAGACGAGTCAAAATATCAGAATGCGAGAGATTATGCCTATAAAGTTATGCGTCCAGATCCCGACGATGGTTTTCAACATGCATTAAATCCATCTTTTGAAGATGTGTTTATTAAACACTGTACAAATCAATATGATATTAAAGAGTCTATATGGGAAGTAGAGTTTTATGGAAACGGTGTAACAGACAACGGATATTCCGAAACAGGCAGAGTTGGAAGTAATAATGGGATAAGGTATACAGAAGAAGATACAGGTAGAGGAAAGTATGTTTACAGTTATGGAATGATTTTAATAGCTGCTCGTACTTGGTATACCTTTGATAATCCTAATGATTTGATCTCACCAGATGAAAGACGTGATTGGTCTATTGGTAATTACACTATTTCTGGTAGTCCTGCCATAGAAAAAGCCGTTGCAATAAGTACAAAATTAGGTAGATCTAGTGCAAAATGGAGACGTGAGTTAGAACCGGTATATCCAAAATTCAAGAATGCCGGACCAATTAATTATCCGTTACTCAGATATTCTGATGTACTGTTGATGTTTGCAGAGGCAGAGAACCAAATTCACGGTGGACCAACAGTAGATGCTATAAATGCAGTAAATGAGGTAAGAAGGCGGGCCTACGGGAAAGATTTGGGAAATGAGAGTATTAAATTTATCAGTGTAACAAATGTTGGAAGTAATTACATTTCTGCACCTACGGTAACAATTACTGGCGGTGGAGGTTCGGGAGCAACTGCAGAAGCTTTTGTTGACCCTGCTACAAAAAAACTTACTCACCTAAAGGTATTAACTTCTGGTTCAGGCTATACATCAGCACCTGCAATAACTATTTCCGGAGGGGGGGGGAGTGCAGGAGCCGCAACTCCTATTTTAAGTAGCAGGGCTACATCGAATTATTTGTTAGACGAAGCCCTGTATGGAACCTATGAAAAGTTTCAGGAATTTATAGAGCAGGAACGTCTTAGAGAATTATGTTTTGAAAGCCTTAGAAAGGGAGATTTAATACGATGGGGGAAATATTTGGAATACATGGAAAGAGTTAAGAATGACTTCATATTTGGAGATTCAGAGCTAGGTATTCCTGCGGCTCCGTTAACTCATGTCGGTTTAGGGTATTTTCAAAGCGTAGGAAGAAAAGATTTGCTGTGGCCAATACCAAGTTATGATTTGGCATTAAATAGAGGTCTAAAAACTCAAAATTACGGTTATTAAACTATAAGGTATCATGAAAAAGATTTTTTTAATAATGGCAGTACTTTCTGTCGTATTTTTGGTATCGTGTCAGAAATTTGATAACGAAAAACCTTTAACTTTCGATGTCTATTTGGATTCTACAACCTTCAAGGTAGGAGACCCGGTTACTTTTAAGTTCAAAGGAGGAGATGCAAATCAGATCTCGTTTTATTCAGGAGAAGTTGGTAATGATTATGAGTATAGAGATAAAAACCGCATAGATGAGATAAAAAAAGTTTATTTTTCTTTTCAAACGCATAACGTTCCTGTAGGGCAAATAGTATATCCTAATGTATTTGTCTCAACTG
Organism: Pseudopedobacter sp.; assembly: GCF_040392825.1. Lineage (NCBI taxonomy): Bacteria > Pseudomonadati > Bacteroidota > Sphingobacteriia > Sphingobacteriales > Sphingobacteriaceae > Pseudopedobacter > Pseudopedobacter sp. The sequence continues at coordinate 3,508 of NZ_JBEBVH010000008.1, read as the reverse complement.
ATTTCAATGGAGTTTATGATTATGAAAGCGTTTCCAGTGCAACGTGGAAGCCTATATCTCATTTATATAGATGGGGAGCAAATGGTCCATGGCAAACCATGTGGACTTCCTCAGGAAATTCGGAGATAACAAGTTTTATAGAAGAGAATAAACCTTTTTATATAGCTTATCAGGTTAAATCTGATGCACAGCCTAGCGGTACCATATCAAGAAATTGGAGAACAAATTCACATTCTTTAATAGCGGAAACCGTAGGAGGGAATTATATAAGCTTAGCAAATTTTGGAGGCATGAGCTGGAAATTAGTAGACAGATATTTGGAACCTTCTGTAATTTCCACGCAAAGCAGTTCTACTGTTTCGAGTTCAATTATGTTGTTAGGTTATTATAATTCAACTAGTCCAAGATATCGTCAGGAAGCAGAAATTTGGGGGGTATCAAAAAAGTTTGAATCAGGAGAGATCAGTTTAGGATCTTCGAAAAGTGTTTCGCTAAAGCAGTATATAGATATTCCTTTAGAAACACATACTCATTACTATGAAAATCCTGGAACATATAAAGTGGTGTTTTTAGCATCTAATGCCACTATTTCAGGTAGTACTCAGGTGATGAAAGAATTGGAAATAACAGTAAAGCCATAGCATAAATTATGAATTTAGTTAAAAATTGCTTCACAATTTTAATATTCATCCTATTTAGCGGGGTATACTTAAGTTCTTATGCATCAAAAGATAAACTGTACAAAAAATCTAAGTGGGAGATTTTAAATACCGAAAAATGGAGGGGAATAAATTCAGAGGATTTCCCTTCCTCTGGTTGGATTTCTAAAGGGAATACAATAACGGTACTGTCCGGTAAGAATGGTGGAGACATCATTACAAAAGAAAAGTACAGTGATTTTGAACTGGTACTTGAATTTAATCTTACTCAATCTGCTAACAGTGGTATAAAATATTTTGTAGAAATAATTCAAAATCCTAAAAATAAAAAAGTAATCGGGATGGGCCCCGAATATCAGGTCATAGATGACTTTAACCATAAAGAAGTAAAAGATAACCAGTTTTCAGCGGGTTCTACAGGAGCACTATATTTACTTTATAAGCCTTCAAAGGTGAAAAAACTATTACCGGCAGGTAAATGGAATAAAGTAAGGATAATAGCAAAAGGTGGACAAGTTGAGCATTGGTTGAATGGGGAAAAAGTTGTGAGTTACGAGAGAGGAAGTGGAGAGTTTAGAAAATTAGTAGCTGCAAGTAAGTTTAAAGATGTTAAAGGTTATGGCGAAGCGAAAGAAGGTTACATATTATTACAGGAACACAAAGACGAGGCAAGTTTTAGAAATATAAAAATTAGAAGATTATAATGAAAAAATTTACAGCTCCGGGTTTATCATTGCTACTTACGCTATTTGCTGAGTGTTTATACGGTCAGGAAGATCTTCAAGTCAGACAACAATATTTGACTGATTTAAAGAAAATTATTATTGACCAAAGATTTCAACAGAATACGAGGAGAGCCACGCTGAAAGACAGTACGTGGGTAGAATGGCTGAACCGTACAGGAGAATTGCCACCCAATTTTTCTAAAATGAAATCCACTCCCTTCTTGCCAGACCCTCTGATTTATGAAAAAGATGGAAAGGAGTATCCTGTGAAAACGAAAGAACAATGGGAAAATAAGAAGAAATGGATTAGGGAGCAATACAAATACTGGGTTTCAGGGAATTTTCCTGAAAAACCAAATAATCTGAAAAGTGAAGTATTATTAGACTCAGTTTCAAATGGGGTTAGAATTCAGAAAATATTATTGAGCTTTGGCCCATCCCATTCTGCAAAATTACATTTAGAACTCTGGCTGCCAGAAGGTAAACAAAACCTGCCTGTCTTTTTAACACAATTTACTCATAAAGACTGGGGCAGACTGGCTGTAAGACGAGGATATGCAGCATGCATCTATGCTGCGAGTGACGGTTGGGATGACACACAGGCTTTTCAGAGAATCTACCCTGACTATGATTTCAGCTGTCTGATGCGAAGAGCCTGGGGCGCATCAAGAATAGTAGATTATCTGTATACCAGACCGGAAATTAACAAGAACCAGATTGCCATAACAGGGCATTCGCGAAACGGTAAGCAATCTTTATGGGCGGCGGCATTTGATGAAAGAATTTCGGCAGTAGTATCCAGCAGTTCCAGCACCGGGGGAGATGCGCCCTGGCGTTTTGGAGATCCGCAATATGCAAGTGAGACTTTAGACCTGGTCACGGCAGCCAATGTCCATTGGTTTCATCCAAGATTGAGATTTTTCTTTGGAAACGAGGATAAGTTACCTATAGACCAGAATTCCTTAGGAGCTTTAATAGCACCAAGACCGCTATTGTATCACTATTCTGTAACAGAAAGAGGGCTTAATGCATGGGCGAATGAGCAAAATTATTATGCGGTAAAAAAAGTATATGAATTCTTTAATGCAGGCGACAATATTGGTGTTCATACAAGAAAAGGAGAACATGCAGTGGCCGCTAGAGATGTAGAATTTACTTTAGATTTTTTAGATAAACAATTTAAAAGAAACAATGTAACATGGTACAACAGGCTATTCTATACTTATGATTTTAACGATTGGCTTTCGCAACATAAAGAATTAAGCAATACAGCAAAAACCTTAAAAACAATAGCAGTTAAATCTAAATATAAAAACGTCAAAGAGTTTGAGAATGATAAAGCAGATATCCTAAAGAACATCAATTGGTTGTTGGGAGATGAACCCGGAGGAGTAAAACCAGATAAGGTTGACATTGCAATTAAGGCAAGATATGATTGGATTGAATCTATCATAGGAAGGCCAGAACCTAAAAACGGAATTGATAAATATTATGGTCCCTACACTGCCTTTGGAGATCACCTTCCGGTAAGAGTATATTTTCCTAAAAACAAGCAAGGTAAAATAGAAAATAAAAATTATCCGGTGGTCATTTATCTCCATGAATATGCGCACTCTACAGGATATTCTAAAGGATATAATAAAACGAATGGTTCTTCATCAAACCATATTTTGTTTTCAGAACTTCTTGCTAATGGTTATGCGGTAGCTGCTTTCGATATGTTTGGTTTTGGTACCAGACTGGAAGAAGCTGTTAATTTCTATCAACGAAATCCTTCCTGGTCTAAAATGGGGAAAATGGTAGCAGATGTAAGAAGCGTACTTGATGGCCTTAATAAAATAGACAATATCGATAAAGACAACATCTTTATATTGGGTAATACATTGGGAGGTATCGTCGGAACATATACTGCCGCTTTAGACAAAAGGGTAAAAGCTCTGGCTTCGGTAGCAGGTTTTTCACCATATAGAAGTTCTTCAAATCAGTATGAATCCATCAAAAACATGTCCCATTTACATGGGCTCATTCCAAGATTAGGTTTATTTGCAGATTCTCCCGAAAAAGCTCCTGTTGATTTTAGTGAGATTATTTCTACCATAGCGCCCAGATCAGTAATGATAGTCG